>LLYT01000026.1 GCA_002049545.1 Deltaproteobacteria bacterium tcs-42
ATGAGCGGATCTTGGGCGATGCTGATTTTGTCGAATCCATCCTTTCTCAAGCCGATGAAAATTTGAACCGCCACTATAAACTCAAAGCTCTCGGTTATGACGTCCATCGTGTCGTCGAGCGGGTCGCCGAAATATGCCAAATGAGCACAGACGAAATTTACCTGCCAGGACGGCAAAGCCGCAAGGTTAAAGCAAAAAGCCTGGTTTGCTTCTGGGCCGTTAGAGAGCTGGGATTGCCCTTGTCGGAACTGGCGGGTATTTTTGAAATGAGCATTCCAGGGATAAGCTACGCGGTGAAAAGGGGAGAGCAGTTAGTCCGGGATAACGGATTTCAGTTAACAGCTTAAGAGCGTCCCGCCCTCTAATAAGCAAGATGCGAAAATTTTCCGCATGGGACTTGTATCTTCCTGCCGTCTCAGCTAAAACATCAGCGAAATTTATTTTTACCCGGGACGTTCCATTGCTTGCCCGGATGACAAACCTCTCTGGATCACACCATGAACTACCGAATTGCAATTAACGGGTATGGGCGGATCGGCCAAAGTGTCCTCCGCGCTCTTTATACTCATCAGCAACGCCACAAGCTGCAGGTCATTGCGATCAATGAACTGGCCGACCTTGAAACTTTGACCTACCTGACCCGCTACGATACTACCCACGGACGCTTTCCGGTCAGCGTCGATAATGACGGGAAGGATCTGCTGATCAATGGTGATTCCATCACCGTTCTGAACAAAAAAGATCCCGAAGATCTGCCCTGGGAAGAGCTGGATATTGATCTTGTCTTTGAGTGTAGCGGCAGCTACACGGACAGAGACACCGCAGAAAAGCACCTTGCGGCTGGTGCCGGACGGCTGCTTTTTTCTCAACCGGCGGATGATAGCATCGATGCGACAACTGTCTACGGATTCAATCATCTCAGTCTGACCCGGGACGACCGAATTGTCTCCAGCGCGTCCTGCACCACGAACTGCATCGTTCCGATCCTGCATCTGCTCGATCAACATTTCCGCGTCGAAAGTGGTGTCAGCACGACAATTCATTCGGCCATGAATGATCAACCGGTGATTGACCGCTACCACCAAAGCAACCTGCGCCTGACGCGCAGTGCCATGCACTCCATGGTCCCTGTGGAAACCGGTTTAAATCAGGGTATCGTCAAGTTCCTGCCACACCTGCAGGGGAAGATGGAGTGTCTGCATCTGCGCGTTCCGACTATCAATGTCTCGCTGATGGATCTTTCGATCAATGTCGGGCAGTCAGTCACAGCCGATCAGGTGAACGCTATTTTCAGATCGGCAGCGGAAGGCTTTTTACAACCTCTGGTGGGTTACAGTGAACAACCACACGCATCAGTAGATTTCAACACCGACCCCCGATCAGCCGTTGTTGATGCAACACAAACACGCGTCAGCAATAAAAGTATGATCAAGATGATGGTCTGGTTTGACAACGAATGGAGTTATGCCAACCGCATGATTGATGTGGCGCACTACTGGTTGGCATTGCAGGGATAACACAATCCGAATATCCCCTTCGCCAAGTCAGAGGGCCGTGTGGCGTAAAAAGAAATTCACGATATTCCAGTGGCAGGCAGATTCCCCCCTTTTGGAAAAGGGGGATTTGATCGGTTATATGGTACAGCTTGAATGGGGACTTTCTGTATTGCTCCTTGGTCTAACCTTCCCAGCTCTGTCGATTAATCCAGCAAATCAACGATTTTACTTGCGATACCAGTATAGTTTGCCGGTGTCATATCGAGAAGGCGTTGCTTGTCTGTTGGTTCCAGTTCCAATCCATCAACAAAATTACGGATGGTCTCCTGGTCGATTGTTTGTCCGCGCGTTAACTCTTTGAGTTTTTCGTACGGTTTTTCAACTCCCGCTTTACGCATCACCGTCTGAATCGGCTCAGCCATGATTTCCCACACATTATCAAGATCTTTAGCCAGAGTTTGTTCATTTAACTTTAACTTTCCCAAGCCCTTGAGGGTCGATTTATAGGCGATCATGCTGTAGCCAAAGCCAACTCCCATATTGCGCAGAACGGTCGAATCTGTCAGGTCGCGTTGTAGGCGGGAAATCGGCAGTTTGGTTGCTAAATGGTGATAGATGGCATTTGCAAGTCCACAGTTGCCTTCGGAATTTTCAAAATCGATGGGATTGACTTTATGGGGCATGGTTGATGACCCAACTTCACCCTTGACCGTTTTCTGTCCAAAGTAGCCCATGGAGATATAAGTCCAGATATCACGGTTGAAATCGAGAAGTATGGTGTTCCAGCGAGCCAGGGTATCAAACAGTTCAGCCATATAATCGTGTGGTTCGATCTGGGTGGTGAACAGGTTCTGTTTCAGATTCAGTTCTGCTTCGATCACTTTTTTGCTCAGCTTAATCCAGTCGACATCAGGGTAGGCGGAGGTATGGGCGTTAAAATGGCCTACGGCTCCGTTGAGCTTACCGAGTAATTCGATCGCATCAATTTTGTCACTCTGTTTCTGCAGGCGCTGGGCAAAAACGGCCAGCTCTTTGCCAATGGTGGTTGGTGAAGCGGTCTGCCCGTGGGTGCGGGCGAGCATCGGAATCGCTTTGAACTCTGCAGCAAGTTTGCTGAGTTCAGTTACGATCTTCTGTTGTTGCGGCACCAGGACGGTTAATCCATCCTGCAGCATCAATGCGTGTGACAGGTTGTTGATGTCTTCTGAAGTACAGGCGAAATGGATGAATTCGGCAATATCGTCCAGTGACGTCCCGGCAATCTGTTCTTTCAGATAATATTCAACGGCTTTGACATCATGGTTCGTAATGGCTTCAATTTTTTTGATTTTCTCAGCTTCGTCGGGGGTAAAATCGGCAATGATTTGTCGCAACACCTGTTCTTCATCATGGGTTAATGATCGACATTCGGTTATTGCCGGTTCTGTACAAAGGGCGATCAGCCAGACGATTTCAACTTTGACGCGATTCTTGAGCAGGGCGTATTCAGAAAAACATTCGGTCAGTTCACTCACCTTGGAGGCATAGCGGCCATCAATCGGACTGATTGCAGTAATCATCATATTGCTCCTTTTATGATATTGGAATCGGCACTATAGCTGTGGCAGAATGTCCTCGCAACCATATAATTATCCTGATCAAAGGATGATTTGTTTTCCCTGGTCAATGGTTATCATTACCGCTAACATACGACTATCATCCTCTGGATTTTTTGACTGAAGGGTCTTATGAAAACACTATCTGCAGAACTTGCTTATTTTTTGCGTGGACGCGCCAAACAGAACCTCAAAATTCTGTGGTATTACAGCTTTTTCTTACTGCTGCTGGTCCTGGTTTATGCCTCCCTGTTCTGCTACTTGATGATGCACCTTGAAGGGCGGGAATACTCGTTTATTGCCGGGATTTACTGGGCGATCACTGTTATGACGACGCTCGGATTCGGTGATATTACATTCCATACCGACCTTGGTTATATATTTGCTGCTGTGGTGACAATTTCCGGGGTGGTGTTTCTCCTTATTGTCCTGCCCTTCGGATTAGTCAGTTTGTTTCTGGCACCCTGGATCGAGCAACGGCTGCGTTATCGGCCCAGTTTTGCCTTGCCTGCCGGGACTTCCAATCATGTTTTGATCTTTGGAATCAGTCCCACCGCTCGTGCCCTGTCCCACAATCTTGAAAGTCTCGCGATTCCTTTCGTCGTTATAACTGAAGACTATCAGGAATCGTTGCGTCTGGAAGAGGAGGACGGTATTCGTGTTGCTTGTGGTTCGATGAGTGATAAAAAGCTGCTCGATAGAGTTCAGGTCGCTTCGGCTCGCTATATTTTTATCCACCTTAGCGATACCCGGAATGTTAACCTCTGCCTGACAATCCGCTCCATTTGCAAAACCCCGATTGCGGTTATAGCCAACGATCCCGAGCATCTCGAGCTGATGCACTTGGCTGGTGCCAATAAGGTGGTACCGTTGACCCGGATTATTGGTCGTTATCTGGGGATTCGCGCTACGACACAGGGCGCCATGGCGCACATTATCGATTCCTTTGGGCTGTTGAAAATTGCCGAGATCCCGGTGAATTGTACCCCCTTTGCGGGGCAGACACTGGAGCAGGCACAGATTGGCCAGCAAACAGGATTGGCGGTCATTGGTGTTCTGGAGCGAGGGGTGTTCACTGTCCCCTCAAGGGATACGCTTCTGGGGGCTTCATCTCTGATTGTTCTGGCCGGAACTCGTGAGCAACTGACGCAGCTGGAGAAGTTGACCGGGGAACAAGCCGAAGACGATATGGTTTTTATCCTTGGCCATGGCAGAATTGGTTGCGCGGCGGCTAAATTTCTTGATCATGTTCCCGTCCCTCATCTGTTAATTGACCGGGAAGAGAACTCGAGTTGCGATCAACATGTTGCCGTTATTGGTGATGCCACCGACTGTCAGATGTTGCGTAAATCTGGTATCGAACAGGCCAGAGGATTGATCGTAACGACGAATGATGATAGCACCAATGTCTTTTTGACTTTAACCAGCCGTCACTCTAACCCCCACATACGGATTGTTGCCCGGGCGAACAGGGAAGAGAATGTCGAGCAGCTTTATACAGCCGGAGCCGACTTTGTTGTTTCTAACGCCTCGGTCGGCGCAAATATACTGACCAATATTCTTGAGTCGAAAGAATCGATTTTTTTGACCGAAGGTTTGACGATTTTCCGGCGCCCCCTGCCTGAAACCATGGTCGGTCAATCTATTCAGGAATCAAGGATCAGGCTTTTGACCGGTTGTTCAGTTGTCGCCCTTGAGAGTCAGGGGGCCAGCCCATTCCCTTCTCCGCCGCCGGATACGCGGCTGGAAAGTGGCATGAAGTTGGTTTTGATCGGGAATACCCAACAGGAAGAGGAATTTGCCCACCGGTTTGGCAATAAACGACAGGCTAAATCATGATGGCGTCGCAAATAATTTGATCTCAAGGTGTTATAATGACTTTTCAAGACTTTGGAAAGTCAATATGCCTTGCGGGGCGATTTTTTGCAGGGGCAGTAAAACATGACTTCAGATAAAAAGAAAATTTCTCTAGTTCTCGGCAGTGGTGGTGCGCGTGGCTTAGCGCACATCGGTGTTATTCAGGTTCTGGAAGAGCAGGGTTATGAGATCAGCTCTATTTCAGGTTCATCAATGGGCGCATTGATCGGCGGAATTTATGCGACCGGGAAACTGGATATTTATTCAGAGTGGGTTTGTGCTCTCAACCGTATGGACGTCTTCCGCCTGCTCGATGTCTCTTTCAGTGGGACGGCAATCTTTAAGGGAGAGCGGATCATTAACAGATTGCGTGATCTGATTGGTCAGCAGAATATTGAAGACCTTCCGATCTCTTTTACGGCAGTGGCAACTGACCTGGAGGAGAGTAAAGAGGTCTGGCTTTCGACTGGCCCTCTATGTGATGCCCTCCGCGCTTCGATTGCATTTCCGACGATCTTTTCTGCTTTTCGCTATAAAGGAAAAACCCTGGTCGATGGTGGACTGTTGAATCCAATTCCCATTGCTCCGACAATGCGTGACCTGACCGACATGACGATTGCTGTCAGTTTAAGTGGTCATGCGAAGGTTGTCCCCGAAGACCTGCCGACGATTGAAAGCAATCCGGGTCAGCGTAATAAATACCATCAGAAAGTTGTTAATTTTATTGATGGCTTACAACGCAAAGACAATGGCAAGGAAGAGGATGCAGGATTTTTTGATGTTATTTCAAAGAGTATCGATGTGATGCAATCGACCATTACAGGCTTTAAATTGGCTGCCTATAAACCTGATATCCTGATTGAAATACCGAAAGAAGTTTGCAGTATTTATGAATTTGAGCGTGCCGAAGAGTTGATAGAGGTGGGGCGAAGGGAAGCAACGGCCCGTCTGGATGAATTCGACCGTTCAACTTAAATCAAGGAGCCTGCCGGACTCTCCATGCACTGGCTGCAAGCGAGCTGAAATCTGCTTGTGAAACCTCAATTTTTGTTTCAGTCGGTATCGTCCAAGCCGTAGCCAATAGAATCAAATCAACAACTGGTTGGCCAATTTCAACAACATCGGATTGATGGGTCGGATACCGGATGTTGTCGCTGTTTCAAGTTCGGTCAAATGGATCGCAGCTCCTTGCAGACCTACCATTTTTCCGCCATTCCCGGAGAGGAGGTTTTTGACTGCGGCCTCTCCAAATCGTGCTCCAAGCAGGCGATCAAAAACTGAAGGTGATCCGCCGCGCTGATAATGACCTAGAACAATAACCCTTGTTTCGAAGCCGATTCGATCCTTGATCTGATTTGCAATATCTTCAGCTTTACCGGCTCCTTCTGCAACCATGATAATTGAATTGCTGCGACCCTCCTGATAGCGCCTGCGCAGATCAGTACAAATCTGTGCCAGGTCGAAAGGCTCTTCGGGGATCAGGCTGTATTCTGCTCCTGCGGCAATGGCTGAGGCAACCGCCAGGTAGCCGCAGTTACGCCCCATGGTTTCGACCACAAAGGCGCGATCGTGAGAGGACGCCGTATCTTTCAAATTGTCCACAGCACTGACAATGTTGTTTAATGCCGTATCGACACCAAGTGAAAAATCGGTAAAGGGGATGTCGTTATCAATCGATGCGGGAATGGCGATGACCGGGATCCCTTGCCGGTGGATTGCGTATCCTCCTTTGAGTGAACCATCTCCACCAATCACAATCAGACCCTCGACCCCCATCCCTTTCAAATTTTCGCTGACCAGATGCAAACCCGATTCGGTGCGCATCTCTTTACAGCGAGCGCTCTGCAAAAAGGTTCCACCGCGCTGCAGAATGTTGCTCACAGATCTGGTCGTCATAGTTTCATAGAGACGGTCAATTAATCCTTGAAAGCCTTTTTGAATGCCGATCACTTCCAGCCCTGCTGCCAGGCCGGCGCGGACAACGGCACGTAGTGTTGCGTTCATTCCAGAGCAGTCACCACCGCTGGTTAACACCGCAATACGTTTCATAGGAAAACAACCTTTCCTGACCCCATAATATCAAGGTGAGTTTCGCAATAATTAAAAAAACTGGTTCGGGTAGATTCGTTGTCAAATAATAGGATATCATAGTCTTAAATTTAGAATTAACCATTATTTAAGGACTTTCCGATGATACGTATATTAAGGACCATCATATTTATTGCTCTCATAATCATTCCAGAGCTGGTTTTATCCCAGACTCTGGTCGATAAAGTACAGGAACACCAGCTTGACAATGGTGCCACGGTGCTTCTGGTGGAAAGGCACGATTCGCCTACAGTCGCAGCCTATATCAGTTTCAGGGTCGGAGCAGCAAATGAATCGAGTGAGGAGCGTGGAGTTGCTCATTTGTTGGAGCACATGTTGTTCAAGGGGACCAAAACTCTGGGGACCAGGGATTATGAGGCTGAAGAAAAACTGTTGCGGAGTATCAAAACTGTTGGTCAGAAGATCGATAGCATAAAAAATCGTTCAGATGCCGACCCGCAACAGCTACAGCAATTGCGTGATCAACTGACCGATTTGCAGACTGAACATCGAAAATTTGTGGTCAAGGATGAATTCTCCAGAATTTATGCTGAAAATGGCGGGGTTGGCTACAATGCCTATACCGGTAAGGATTCAACCACTTACTTGATAAATTTGCCTGCCAATAAGTTGGAACTCTGGGCAGCAATCGAGTCTGATCGACTGCAAAATGCCGTTTTCCGTGAGTTTTATACCGAGCGAGATGTGGTTCATGAGGAACGGAAACGTTCCTACGAAAGCAGTCCCGGTGGAATGATGTACGAAACGCTGTTGGCGACGGCGTACCGGGTTCATCCCTATGGTGATCCGATAATCGGTTGGAATTCAGATATTGAAAATCTCGATCCGGACCGGATTCGTGATTTTTTTGATAAATATTATACCCCTGCCAATATGGTCATTACCCTGGTCGGTGATTTTGACAGCCAGACCACGTTGCAGATGGTCGATCGTTATTTTGGGAAACTGGATCCAGGCGTCCCGGTCCCCCCGGTTGTTGATAAAGAACCAGAGCAGAATGGGCAGCGCCGCGCTTATATCAATTTTGCTGCTGAGAAGCAGTTGCTGATCGCATACCATAAGCCGACTATGCCACATCGAGATGATTATGTTTTTGATATTCTTATGCAGGTTTTAAGTGAGGGACGAACCTCGAGGCTCTACAAATCTCTGGTTGTCGAGAAAAAATTAGTCACAGATGTTAGTGTTTTCGGGGCTCCGGGGGCTCGCTATGACAATCTGATGGTTCTGAGCCTGACGCCACGTAACAGTCGTTCTTGTACCGATGTTGAAGGCGCCGTGTATGAAGAATTAGAGCGCTTGAAATCTGAACCGATCAGTGTCGCTGAACTTGACACAGCACGTAAGCAAATCATGACCTCTGTTTTGCGCGGTTTGAAAGGGAACAGTGGCTTGGCGAGAATGTTGTCTTCCTATCAGACACTGGGCGACTGGCGCTATCTGGTTGATTATGAAAAAAAACTGAATCTGATTACCACAGATGATGTCATGGCTGTAGCGCAACGCTATCTCCATGTTGACAATAGAACTGTGGTGACTTTGCTCCGTGGAGAACAGGGTTGATGCGATATTTTATCTATTTTCTGGTTATTTTATCCCTTTCCGGGTGCGGTCGTTTTTTTTCTGATCAGCAAGCGCGTCCCGATAATTTGGATTTCCCGCCATTGGAATTCAGTTTCCCCGAAGTTGCCCAACAGCAGCTGGACAATGGGATGAGGCTATACCTGAAAGAAGATCATGAACTCCCACTGGTTGAAATAACTTTGTTGGTTGAAGGCGGGAGTATTTATGACCCTCTAGAAAAAACCGGGTTATCGCAGTTTTTTGCCAAAACCTTGTCTACAGGGGGGACCGAAAACTTAACCCCGACCCAATTGGAAGCTGAACTGGAGGCAATGGCAGCAATTTTAAAGGTTTCCAGTTCTTCATATGGTTATCAAATTGACCTCTCTTTGAATCAGCAAGATCTGAAACGTGGGATAACCATTCTGGCAGATCTTCTGCAGCGACCAGGTTTTGCCGGTGAGCGGATGGAATTGGTCAGAACGCAGATGCTGGAAAGGATTCATCGCAAAAATGATGATCCTGGTTCAATCGCCGGACGCCTGCTGGCAGGTGCTATTTATCCCGAACATCCCTTCGGAACTTATCCTACAGCAGAAGTCGTAGCGGGGTTCACTCGTGATGATCTGCTGGCATTACATCAGCGTTATTTCAAGCCACAAAATTTCTGGTTGGCTGTTTCGGGCGATATTCACGAGAAAGAAATAGTTGCACTGCTCGAAGAAAAACTGGGAAATTGGCACTCAACTGAAACGCTGGTTCGTGAACTTCCGCAGTTGCCAGTCGCACCGAAAGGGCAAATTCTTTTAGCTGATAAAGCGATTCCGCAGACAACGATTTTGATGGGACATCCGGGGATCAAAAAAGACAATCCCGATGTCTCGGCCGTGAGGGTCGCAAATTATATTCTTGGTGGTGGCGGTTTTAACTCACGGATGATGAGAGAAGTCCGTTCAAATCGTGGCTTGGCCTACTCGGTTTATTCTTATTTCAAGGTTGGTCGACAATTAGAGGGGATGTTTATTGCCGGCAGCGAAACAAAATCTCGATCAACAGTGGAAGTCGTTACCCTGATGCAACAATTGATTCAACAAATGCGAGATGAACCCGTTTCGATCGCTGAGCTTGAGTTGGCCAAAAAAAGTCTGATCAACTCATTTGTTTTTGCCTTCTCCGATACTCATTCGGTTGTCAGTCGAAAGGTTCGACTCGACTTCTACGATTATCCGGAAAATTATCTGGAAACTTACCAACAGAAAATCGATGCGGTGACTGTTGCTGATGTTCAACGGGTTGCCCGTCAATATCTGCATCCAGATAAATTACAAATTGTTCTGGTTGGCGACAGTCAGCTTTATGCCGATTCTCTCCAGGCACTGGGATTGCCGGTTGACCATATTGAATTGGAACAGCCTCGATAGACGTACAGGTGACCTATGACAGAGAGGAAAGCACCACAGTTGAAACTGCGTGAGAAAATAAAGCATCTGCTCTGGGAGCAGAATCGAGCCGACTTGTCGTTGCTGCAACAGATTTTTTTGCGGCAGATTCAAACTGTAGCCCTGGTGCTGCGCGATTTTTCTATCAATCTGTGTCTGCTTCGTGCCGCAGCACTGACCTATTACACGATGTTGTCTCTGGTTCCATTGCTCGCCTTGACGTTTGCTCTGCTGAAAGCATTCGGGGTGCAGAATCTGCTTCAACCGTTGATTATCGAAAAATTGAATGTGGGTGATGGTCAGGCTGCTGAGATGATTCTTGGTTATATCAATAACACCCAGGTGACGCAATTGGGTGCAGTCGGGCTGGTTTTCCTGATTATCGCCGTTGTGTCGTTGCTGACGAATGTTGAAAAAACCTTCAACCATATCTGGGGTGTTCAAGAGGTACGGCCGTTGTTGCGCCGCTTTGCCGATTACCTGTCGGTTGTCCTGGCGGGGCCGGTTCTTATTATCGGTGCTATCTCCATGACATCAACGCTGGCCAGCAACAGTCTGGTGCAAAAATTGATTGAAATGCAGATGGTTGGTAGCGTCATTTTACTCCTGTTCAAAATTGCTCCCTTCCTGTTCATGTGGCTGGCATTTACCGGACTTTACGTTTTTATGTCAAATATCAAGGTGGAATGGCGGGCGGCGTTTATTGGTGGGGTTGTCGGTGGAACATTATGGCAGTTTGCTCAGGTTGGTTATGTCCATTTCCAGGTCGGCGTCGGACGCTATAATGCTATCTATGGAACCATGGCGGCTTTGCCGGTTTTTATGGTTTGGCTGTATCTGTCCTGGATGATTGTCCTGTTCGGTCTCGGTGTTTGTTATGCCAAGCAGAATCTGCGTACCAGCGGGCGTGATTTACGCGGATCAGAAGTCAGTCGCAACAGTTTTGAACAGGTCGCTCTGGCACTGCTGGTGACATTGGCGGATCGCTTTGCTAGAGGGGAAAAACCATTAAGTAACGAACAGCTGGCGCAATATCTGTTTATCCCACCAAGACTCTGTCGCAGTATTCTCAGACTTTTATTGAAAATCGGCTTTGTGTCGGAGCTCTGTACCCTTGCCGGGCGTTGTCAATACCAGCTTGGGCGCTCTGCCGAAGATCTCAGTCTTGCTGAAATTCTGAAAGAAATGGGTGATTTTGGTGAAGAGGTTCTCTATCTGCATCCGCATCCACAAACCCTGGTTGCTCAGGAAACCTGTCGACGCGTAGAAGGCTTGGTAGGGGATGGCCTGGACGGAGTAACCTTGAAGGATCTGGTTCTCCGCTGTCAGAAGCAGGTTGAGAATGAAGTGGAACAGGGATGACTCCTCAACAACTGAAACTCTTAAGCTCTATTTCTCCATCGACCATTTCTGCATAGGAAAACTGACTGATCCAATCGCCTAAAGCAATAATTCTCACGTCACGATGTTCTATATCCAGTGGATGATGAAAATGTCCACAAACGACAATATCGCTGTTGCTCATTTCTGAAAATGGGATTAGATAGGGGGTGGGGTCCTGATTTCTTTTTTCCGGGTTATTGTTTGAGCTCTTGTGACTCATCCAGAGGGCAAATGACCAGACAAGGTCGGGATGAACAATCTGTGACAGGATCTTGATCGGTCTGCTGCGCCAGAAGGCGCGCAGGCGCTGATATTTGCGATCCGGGTTGAGAAGATCACCATGGCTGAGCATGATTTTTTTACCATCCCAGTCAACTAACAGCTGTTCGGTGATGACGGTGCAATTGAGAGTTTCGGTAAAATAAGATCCAAGGTGGAAATCGTGGTTTCCCTCAACGAAGAACAGTTGAGTGCCCGCCTCTGACAGTTGGCGTAATTTTTCCAGCAGTGGAATGTAGGCCGAAAATACGAGGTGCTTATACCCGAGCCAGAACTCGAAAATGTCACCCAGCAGAAAAAGGGCATCAAGGTCTTTTTGCTGGTTGAGAAAGTCGAGTAAAAACTGGTAGTTTTTATCTTCTGGCTGGCGCAGATGCGCGTCTGATAGAAATAGAGCTTTCATGGTCGCGACTATAAAGAGCTGCAAGGTCGTTGTCAATTTAATCGAAATTTTTGCTTAGTGACCGCACTGTAAAGGAGTTAGCGATGTCTGTTGAAGATTTATTAGAAAAGGGGCTACAGGCTCAGGACCAGGGTGATTTGAAATCGGCACAGCAGTGTTTTCAACAGGTATTGGATCAGCAAGAATCTGCCGAGGTCTGGTTGTTGTTAGCCGAAGCACAGATTGAAAATGGATCCTTATCCAAGGCACATAAGAGCCTTGCTGCTGGTTTAAAGTTGGAACCCGATGATATTGATCTTTTATTTTCTCTGGGAGATCTTTATCTGGAAGAAGAGAAACATAGCAAGGCGATAGCAATTTACCAACAGATTGTCAGTCTGGATTCGGATGAGGTTGATGCCTGGGTTAGTAAGGCGGTTGCACAGATGAACAGTAATGACCTGGCAGGCGCTGAGCAGACCTGCCGTCAGGCGCTTGATGTTGATTCGGAGTCGGCATTTGCGCATAATGCTCTGGGAGACATCTGTGTTGCGAAACATAATATTGAAGAGGCTGTGAAATTCTTTGAGCAGGCAATCAAACTTGATTCTTCTGACCCTCAGCCGCATTTGAGCCTTGCTGAACTATACTATGATAGCGACGATCTGGATCAGGCCGAAGCATATTGTCAAAGCGGTTTGAAGTTGGATGCCGGATTGGCGCTGGGTTACCTGACTCTTGGCTATATTTGTCTCGATCTGGATCGGTCTCAGGAAGCAATTGACAATTTTCAACAGTTCTTGCGGTTGGAAAAAAGTCTTGCGGCCAAAAATATTTGCGCCGAGGTCTCTGCTGTGATTGAAGGTTTAAAATGATGGCATAAATCCCCCCTGGCCCCCTTTTCCTAAGGGTGGAACTGAGCCTCCCCCTTTAACAAAGGGGGATTGAGGGGGATTTTGATTTGCCTTATGGCTCAGTTACAAACAAAGCGGGCAGCTGAATGAACCTACGTTCTGAAACACGTAATATTTTTTATATTTTATCTGGTGCAACCGCACTTGCTTTGGGAATTGTGTTGTTTCTGGCTCCCAATAAAATTGCCACGGGTGGAACTCCCGGGATGGCGATTTTGCTCAATTACCTGATTGATTTGCCGATCGGTAGCTTGATGTTGCTGATTAATCTGCCGCTGTTGCTTGTAAGCGGTAAAATGTTAGGCAAACTTTTTGCTATCCGTTCTGTTTTTGCCATTCTGCTGACTTCTCTCCTGATTGATTTGTTTGGCGAGATTCTCTATTTGCAGGCACTCAGTCATAATCTTCTTTTGGCAACCCTGTACGGTGGTATTGCGGTCGGAGCTGGGGTCGGTTTGATATTGCGTGGGAATGCTTCGGCGGGGGGGACTACAATTATCGCCCGGGTTGTTGCGGCACGCAGTCAGTACAAACCGGGTCAGGTTATATTGGCATTTGATGTTTTTATTATCGTTGCATCCGGGTTTGTTTTTCAGGATATTGAGCGGGCTCTCTGGAGTATGATCAGTATTTATGCAACAGCTAAATGTATAGATATGATCCTGACAGGAACCCTGTCAGAGAAGGTTGTCCACATTGCAAGCAGCAAAGCCGAGGTGCTTAGTCAGAAGATTATTGAACAACTAGGGCAGCAGGGAACTATCCTGACCGGAACCGGGTTGCACAAGGAAGAAGAGAAGACCTTGATCTTTGTTACTGTCGAAGCGCGACAAATTGGCTTGTTGCGCGACATTATTCGTAATAATGATCCCGATGCTTTTATGGTTGTTATGGATGCCGCCGAAATGCTTGGGCGGGGACACGGAGTATGAGCACAAACAAAAAGGCTGCCAATGGATTTGACAGCCTTTTTGTTTGTAATTTGATTGTGAATGTCTGTTTATTTGCCGGCAGCAGCTCGTTTGGCAGCTTTAAGCGGGTTAACTCTGACATCGTCAGTTTTTAGATCAACTTTTTTATGGGTTGCAAAGTTACACAAGCCGCTAGACCACTTTGCAGCGGGGTTCGGGTAAGCAGAACAGACATCACCAATGGTTCCTTTGACAATTCTGTCACAGCCCTGACATTCTTCAACAATAACTTGGCAGCTGCCGTCTTCAGCAGAACAACCAGACTTTTTCCAGAAACTACACTCGGTACCAGCGAGAACCGTTTGGCACTGCATATTTTTTCCTCCTAGATTTATACTTTGGTTCAAAATCAGAACACGTACTAATAGCGAATTTAAAAATGAGAGTCAACGCTTTTTATAACCATTTTCAGGTTGTGAGGTTATTTTTGTTGAAATGAACAATAAGAATAGCCGTCAGTATAGCGACGGCAATCATATACATCGGAACGGTGAAGCTTCCAGTCTGGTCGTAGAAATATCCTGCGAGCAGTGGAGCGATAGCCCCGGGGATATTGGCAGAGAACAACCAGCCATAAATGGAGCCGACCTTGTTGGCTCCCCAGATTCTGGCAACCGAGCCAGCATAAACGACCAGAATGCCACCGTAGTTAAAACCTGCGAGTGCAGCAAAAACCTGTAATCCCGCAGAAGATGTCAGAATAAACGGTGACATAAACAGAAGTAGTGCCTGCGCAAGGAGATTGAGTTGAATGATGGTGCGACTTTTAAATCGATCAAAAAAACTTCCCCAGACAATTCTGCCGATTGCGTTGGCGATGGCAAAAAATGAGACGGCTTTGACGCCAGTCATCAGTGTCGCTGACTCATAAAGCTGTTTGATGTTTGCACTGACAGCAAAACCTGCAGCCAGACCTGTGAACATGGCAAAATAGAGGATCATAAAACGCTTGTCGGTGACAACCTCAAGAAAACCCAGTTTGAGTGTGTCTGTTTTGGAAAAATCGGCAGGGTTCTTCATGAAAAAAGCCGAAAAAACGATCAAAAACATAAATACCAATCCAAAATATCCAAATAAGGCAAATGGGGTGAAATTCAGTTTAAGCAGATATCCTGCGATGGTGCTGACTAGCGCCGCTCCTCCACCAAATCCGGCAACCGCTACACCTGTGACCAGACCTTTGTTATCGGGGAACCACTTGATACAGGTTGAAATGGGGACGATATATGCGATTCCAGCTCCAACCCCTGCAATTAACCCGTTTCCCAGAATCGTGTAGATGAAATTATCGCCCCCTAAAGAAGAAATGAGCCAGCCACAGCCGAACAGCACCCCTCCGCTGATAGCTGCAACCCTGGGGCTGAACTTCTCTATCAATATTCCGGAGAAAATCATTGTCAGGGGGAAAACAAAATAGAAAACCGAAAATGGAATTTGCGCTTGCGCTTGGGATATATTAACAAGGGCCTTGATCTGTTGAACGTAGACAGACCATGAGTAGGTTGCACCCAGGCAGAGTTGCATCAACAGGGCAGAGAGGATGATCATGATACGCATGTTTTTCTCCTGAAAAAAACGCCGTAACGCCCCGGGCGGATTTATTGAGAAGCCAGCAATTAAAGTATGTGGACTTTCAGATATTGTCAACGATCGGTTTTTATTGCTATATGGGATGCTGATTTTGAAAAAGGTTAATAGCAGAAATGCTGAGGCTGATGATGAGTAAGGACAACCAGGTTATTGTGACTGATTTAACGGCGTGGGAAGACATTTGCGAGCGTTGTGGGCGTTGTTGTTACGAAAAATATGATTATCGTGGCAAAATATTTTATACCGATAAACCGTGTCAGTATCTGGATATGGAGACAAATGTCTGCAAAATTTATCATCAGCGCTCAGAGTTGCACCCAGACTGTGCCCGTTTGACTCCTGAGCTGGTTCGGTCTGGCATCCTGCCGGAGGATTGCCCTTATGTTAAAAAGTTGGTTAAATAGTCAGGATCGATAGAGGCGTTTTTTTTTGCGTGATTTCACGCAGCCAAATCATGGTATTGATTCTTAGAGCTCAACGGAATTCGTAACTATTCACCACCACTACTGATAGGGGCTTGTGGTACCCATGGAAAGGTCGTCTGTCGCCACGGACGGCGACAGTCGAACGGCCATGGACGGCGTAAAGTGGCCCTTGGAATGGGTGCCTCAAGGCATTGCTGAACAGTTACCGGAATACTTCACAAAACGAATGACAAGCCAAGGGGGCAAAATATGGCAAAAAATATTTTGATTTTTACAGGAGACGGTAAAGGGAAATCAACGGCTGCTTTTGGTATGGCATTACGTGCCGCCGGTCACGACCAGAGAATACTGATCCTCCAGTTTATGAAGTCGGACGACTCAACCGGTGAGTTGGTCAGTTTTCGTGAAAAGCTGGGAGTCGATATCCGCATGACCGGACTGGGATTTGTCCCTAAACCGGACCATCCAAAATATCCTGCCCACCGTGACGCGGCGCAACAGGGGTTTGCGACGGCATGTCAAGCGATGCACAGTGGTGATTACGATCTGCTGATTCTCGATGAAATCTGTGGCGCAGTCTCCTGTGGCTTGATTGAAGAGACGCAGGTTCTTCAAGCGGTGGCAGCTGCGCGTGCCGATCTCAATATTGTGTTGACAGGTCGCAATGCTACGGCTGCGATGGTTGAGATGGCCGATACTGTTACTGAGATGGTGCCCCATAAGCATGCTTTGGAAAGTGGTATCCCGGCGCGGGAAGGGATTGAATTCTGATGATTTTATGGAACTTTGCTTTTGTGGCGGCATAATCGTCAAAGGTGCCGGAATTTATGTTACTATCTTTGTGTTTATCAATTTAAGAACAGGGAGGGTTTTATGTCACATATCAAATTTGGGACTTCGGGTTGGCGAGGTATCTTCTGCGAGGATATTACCCTCGATAGTATTCGGGTGGTGGTACAGGCGATTGCCGATCATCTGCGTGCAGAGGGTTTGGCTGGTCGAGGCTTGGTCATCGGTTGTGATGCCCGATTTATGGGGGCCGATTTCTCCCGTGAGGCGGCTCGAGTTCTGGCTGGCGCGGGAATCAAAAGTTACTTCTGCCAGCGCGATACACCGACACCGGTGATTGCCCATGAACTCTTGCGCAGGGAGGCTGCTGGAGCGATCAATTTTACCGCCAGCCACAATCCTTATAACTACAGTGGCATCAAGTTCTCTCCGGCTTCGGGTGGTCCGGCATTGCCTGAAACAACCAATGATATTGAAGATCGAGCCAATGCTATGCTCGGAGAAATTGTTTTCAAAGATATCAATCTGGAATCTGCCGCAAAGCAGGGTTTGTTCGAGGAAATTGATCCACGACAAGACTATTTTGAGACACTGAAGAGTCTGGTTGATTTTGCTGCGATTGCTGCATCGGGGATGACAATTGCAGTCAATCCTCTGTACGGTTCAGGGCGGGGTTATCTCGACCGAATCCTCGAAGAATCCGGTGTCAAGGTGGTCAAGATGAATGATCATCTCGATCCATATTTTGGTGGTAAGCCACCAGAGCCGGCAGAAGACTATATCCACGATTTTATCGGTCTGATCAAAGGGGATGAGTCTGTCGTGCTCGGCCTGGCCACCGATGGTGACGCTGACCGCTTTGGGATTATCGATAATGATGGAACCTATATAGAGCCAAACTATATTCTGGCGTTACTTTTTGACTATATGATTCGCCGGAAAGGGTTACGGGGAGATGCTGCACGTAGCGTTGCCACATCACATCTGGTTGATGCTGTTGCAAATCATCATGGGGTCAAAGTGCTGGAAACCCCTGTGGGATTCAAGTTTATCGGTGAATATATCAGTGAAGATAAAATTCTGATTGGTGGTGAAGAGAGTGCGGGGTTGAGTGTCAAGGGGCATGTCCCGGAAAAGGATGGAATCCTGGCTTGTTTGCTGGTTGCAGAAATGGTGGCCGTTGAGAAGAAATCACTACAGGAACTTTTGTCTGACCTTTATTCTCGAGTCGGTGAGATTTATACCAAGCGGATCAATATTCATCTGTCCCCGCAATTGGAAGCCGCTTTGCCCGATAAATTTGCGAATCCCCCTGAACAAATCGGTGAATATAAAATTGTTGAAGTTATCCAGATTGATGGCAATAAGTATGTGCTGGATGATGGATCCTGGTTGTTGTTCCGCAAATCCGGGACCGAACCGGTTGTGCGGTTGTATGCTGAGACGAAAAGTTATGCAGCATTGGTCAAATTAATCGAGCTTGGTCGAGAATTTATTCTCGGATAGCCTGTAATATTGACGCGTGAAAAGGGAGGCGATTGAGTCTCCCTTTCAGGTTATTGATCCAGCAGTTTTTTTGCTAACTCCCGACTGAGACGATTAATCCCGTTGTTCAGGCCGACAACCAGATCCCGGTAACTGTTACCGATTGGCTGTTGATCAATAAAATGGCCACGAAGAGTTTGATCATTGCCGTTGTCAATTTCCCAGCGAATATCAATTTGTGTCTGGTCATTGAATTTTCCGAGAAATTTATTGATGACCAGTTTGACTTTGATCGCATCAGCGGTTGAATTTTGCCACGGGCTGACGGTAATGGTGGAATCGGGAAACGTCAGGGCAAGGTTTTCGCGAAGGGTTCTGGTCAGATTGTCTTGTAGTGGTTCGGCCCAACGTTCGATATCGGAAAAATCTATGCCGTTATTATCGTTGTGAGATACGATTTGCAGGCGATCTATATAATCTGGAAAATCAACGAGTTCCAGATCAATATTTAAGCTTTTACTTGAGATCGAAAGTGGTGCCTCTGTCATGCTCTCAAGCAGATAATATCGCATGGGGTGCGGGTCACTGCCAATTTGAATACAGGCGGTGCAAAGTAATAGTAAAATCGAAACGAGATAACGCATTATTCAGTCCCTCCATTTCCCCTGCCACGCAACAACATTCGTGGATCACGTTCAAGTTCTGTTGACAAATAACGTACGCTTCGTGCTGCGCGGTTGATTTCCTCAAGTGCCAAACTCAGTTGCGCCATAATCCGGGAATCATCCGCCGAGAGTCCCTTGATCTGTTGCATGGAAGCAGAGGTTTTCATCGATGCATCATTAACGGCCTGTGCCGCCTGACTGAACTGTTTGGCAAGCGGATCGACTTTTCTATCGATGTGGGCGATTGTTGTTTGTGCTTCATGCAGTGTTTGTTCAATTTTCCGATCAACGTTTTTGATAGTTGTCTGACTTTGCAGCAAAGTATCTTGAAGCGACCCCGCAAGGGGGAGCAGCTGTTTGTTGAGATTCCTTAGCAACTGATTTAATTGTGCTGTTGTGTCGTCAAACTTTGTCAGC
The DNA here is from genome assembly GCA_002049545.1 of Deltaproteobacteria bacterium tcs-42. Lineage (GTDB taxonomy): Bacteria > Desulfobacterota > Desulfuromonadia > Desulfuromonadales > Geopsychrobacteraceae > Desulfuromusa. The sequence goes on from LLYT01000026.1 coordinate 19,360, forward strand.
ACACTATGGAGACTTGGTGAATTAATGAGTTTTTCAAACCCTTCAGCTGAATGGATTAATCGATTGGTGAGTTCCTTCAGCGGGATATCTTCAAAGGTTTTGCTCAGTTCGGCGAGACTTGATTTAATCGCCGGGATCTCGGGAAAATCATGTTCATAGCCAGTGAGAATGAGAGGTGTATCAGGGCGCATATCGAGATTGACATACAATTGACCCGTGACCAGACTGTCGAGTTGCATTTGCGCACGTAAACCTTTTGGAATCAGTGGTAACATGAGGTCATCACCCTTGATGGTGTTTTTTAGTGTGTCGAGTCGGCTCTGACTGGTCCCTTTAGTACCAATTCGTGATGCTTCAATTTCGATGACGACCGGGATGTAGAATTTGAAATCTTCCAGACGAACCCGAACATTGATCTCCTTGACCTGGCCAATTTTCACGCCACGAAAGCGTACTGGAGAACCGACATTGAGGCCTTTGACCGAGCTGTCAAAATAGACAACATAGCTTCTGGTTTCGGCAAGGAAACCGCCTGGCCCGAAAAACAATAACCCCGCCACGCTGAGGATAACTGCACCAACAACGAAGCTGCCGATGACTCTGGGATCGATCCTTTTCCGTCTATACATAAGCGCCTCATAAATTCAGATGGTTCTGGTTAAAAACTGTTTCACGCGTGGGTCAACCGATGTTTTGAGCAGTTCTTTTGGTGGTCCGGCGGCAATAATGGTTTTTTCGTCCGGATCAAGAAAAATTGAATTATCTGCAACGGTAAAAATGCTGGCCAGTTCGTGACTGACAATCACCACAGTTGCCCCAAGGCTATCGCGTAACTCAAGGATGAGCTCATCAAGTAAACGTGAACTGACCGGGTCGAGTCCCGCGGAAGGTTCATCGAAAAAAAGGATATCCGGGTCAAGTGCCATGGCTCTGGCCAATCCGGCTCGCTTGCGCATCCCGCCACTGATTTCTGAGGGGTAATAATCTTCAAACCCCGCCAGCCCGACCAATGACAGTTTATAGGAAATCACCTCCTGAACCTGTTTCTGATTCAAGTTGGAATATTCATTCAGGGGGAGGGCGATGTTCTCTCCCAATGTCATCGAGCTCCAGAGGGCCCCACCTTGGTAGAGTACGCCGTTGCGACTGACAATCTGATTTCGCTCTTCAAGCGGTACTCGCCACAGGTTAACTCCGTCAACAAAAACATCACCGCTGGATGGTTCCATCAAGCCTACCAGATGACGGAGCAGGGTGCTTTTGCCGCAACCACTCCCCCCCATAATGACAAAGACTTCGCCGTGGCTGACCGTAAAATTCAGATTCTTTTGAATAATGACGTCGCTGTAAGCCATGGTGAGGTTGCGGATATCTAAATGAGAAGTCATTGTCATGATCAGATTCCTATCAACTGGCAGAGAACAGTGATGACAGCATCCGCAACAATAATCAGAACAATTGAGGTTACGACCGCACTGGTGGCTGCAAATCCGACGGATGAAGCACTGCGTCCACATTGCAAGCCACGAAAGCATCCTGCCGTTGCGACCAGTACCCCAAACACACCGGCTTTAAAAATTCCGATACCGAAATGTTTCAGTGGTACAAACCCTTGGATCTGTTGAAAATATTGAAAAAATGAAATATCAAGCATCGTTGCGCTGACTATGGCTCCACCGATGATTCCCATGAAATCAGCATAGATACAAAGTAGTGGCATCGTCAGGCAGAGAGCCAACAAACGGGGGAAAACCAGAAATTCAATGGGTGAGATGCCCATGGTTTTTAGCGCGTCAATCTCTTCATTGACTTGCATGGTCCCCAGCTGAGCGGCGTACGCGGCGCCGGTACGTCCCGCCATGATAATGGCAGTCATCATCGCACCCATTTCGCGTGCCATGCCCAGACCGACCAGATTGGCAATGAAAATTTCAGCACCAAACATGCGTAACTGAACCGCACCAACAAAAGCGAGGATCATGCCGATAAGGACACTGATCAGGGTGATAATCAACAGAGCCGATGGCCCGGCAGCTTCGATCTGAAAAAATAGATCAGAATAGCGAAAGCGTGCCCGACCACGTAGAAAATTGAGAAAGCCGAAGAACAGCTCTCCGACAAAAGCCAGCAGATCGCTCCAATTACGGTGCATCTCTATGGTGACATTGCCAATCTTGGCTAGAACGGGTTGTCCCAGAACAGCCCTGCGAGACCCTTTACGTTCCGGAACGGCAAACGCGAGCTGGAGAAGTTTTTGGATCCCCGTCGGCAGAGTCTCCAGCTGAGTCGAAATATTGTTTTCATTGCAGCTGTTGACCAGCTTGACCAGGAAGGTCATCAGACCGCTATCCCAGTTTGCCAGTTGCTGACAGTCGAAGGATAGTGTTTCGGGGTGAGTATTAAGGATTTGTTGCAGCAGTGCATCGGTATTGGGTATACCGCTTTGAAACTGCCAGTCTCCGGATAATTGGAGGTTGAGGCCGTGAGGCGATGTCCTGATTTGATACTGTGCAGATGGATGAGTCGACATGGAAAATGAATATTCCTCCCCACTTAAATATTCCCTTCCGTTACCTCATGGCTTTTGACCGCCACCAGGAAGGTTCAATAAAATAACATGTCGAAATTAAAGTATCCAGTTATTACAGGGGAATGTCGGCTTGACTCGGCAATATTTTAATTAATCGATCGATAGCTCTGGTTCAAGTACCGTGACCTGGTTGCGTCCGTTTTGTTTTGATCGATATAAACCACGGTCAGCTGTTTCAATTAAATCACTTTTGGTAATCTTCGTGTTTGATTGGTCAAACGTAGCTGCTCCGGCACTGACGGTGACGTAGATCAGCTGTCCGTTCACCAGGGTCGCAATCCCTTCTACACAACGTCTGAGACGTGCTGCAAAAACCTTGGTTCCGGCAGCACTGGTTTCGGGAAGAACCACTGCAAACTCTTCACCACCATAGCGAGATACAATGTCGCAGGGTCGAACTGCACTTGTCACCGCTCTGGCAATATTCATCAGGACTAGATCTCCGGCAGGATGGCCGTGCGTGTCATTAACCTTTTTGAAAAAATCAATATCAAACAGAATCAGTGAAACAGAGGAATGGTATCTGGAAGCTCGGGCCAGTTCATTGGCAAGCGATTCCTGGAAGTAGCGATGGTTGTAGAGGCCTGTCAGGCCATCACGGTAGACCAGCTCCTTCAGTCGGGTATTGGCATCCTGCAGCTCATGCGCAAGTCTTTCCGCTTTTTCTTTGGCCTCTTGCATTTCCAGAATCATCTGTTCATTACTCAGGTTGAGTTTGCCTAGTTCAGAATTTGCTTCTTGAAGCAACACCGAATAGGGTTTCATTTCCCCCGGTTCCAGCTCGAAAGTTTCCAGTATTTCGCTGCTTCGAGTGGCGACATCATCCAGCAGCTTCGCAGCCTGCGTTTCTTCAATGCTGAACTGTTCAACCAGTTCCCGTTGTAGCAAACGTGCAGTTTCGGCACCTCCGACATCAGTGTAGATGGCAGATAACTGCTCGGCATAATAAATAATTTCAGCAGACTTCCGGTAAGTTTCGTGGGCATTTTGTGGCTGATGGTGATACAAAATCGGTTCGGAAATGGATTCGGGTAAATTCCAGTCCATCAACAGAGCATAGCCGACTTGCTGGTGATCAAAACCGTATTTTTCTTTTTCCAGTTGCAGCAGATCAGCAGCGACAGTACGGGCATCTTTCAGGAGTGAATTGTACTCTTCCCCTTTTGTCAGTGAGATGACCATCATACCGATATCCTGCAGTAAGGCAGTAACAAAAATGTCATCAGTTTGGAACTGCACTGTTTTGGCCAGCAGTTCGGCAGAAACTGCAGTTGTGACCGAGCGCCGCCAGAAGTTGTCACAATCCAGGCTGGTATGTTCGTTACCGCCAAGTTCAGTGGCGATAACGAAAGAGAGCGCAATGTTTTTAATCGTATTGGTACCAAGAATCGACATGGCTCGTTGGATGCTGGTGATGTTACCATTGCAGGCGAAGATCCCTGAATTAGCAACCTTGAGCATCTGTGCCGTCAGGCTGGGATCAGCAGCGATGATTGCCCCCAACTCAGCCAAAGCAGCCTCATCCTTTCGCACAGCATTAAGAATCTGTACCGCGATGGCCGGTGGGGAAGGGAGGTTGAGTTCTTGTTCAATTAATCGTTGTGTTTGCTGGTAATTTTCATTTGCTTGCATAGTGATTCCAATTTCTGATTTCAGGATAAAGGAGCTTTCAGGATTGTGACTTGATTGCGACCATTCTCTTTAGCCCTGTAGAGTCCGCGATCGGCAGTTTGAATCAGTCTATCCTTCGTGACTTCTGGCTGCTCCGGTCCTAATGTTGTCCCTCCCACACTGACTGTCACCATAATTTGTCGATTCTCTGCTACAGTAATAACTCCCTCCACACTGCGCCTGAGCCGTTCAGCAAAAACCTTGACCCCTTTGAGACCTGTCTCAGGAAGCAATACCGCAAATTCCTCACCACCATAGCGAGCAACAATATCACTGGGTCGAACGGTTTTTTGAACCGCTGTTGCAATCTCCTTAAGGACCTGATCACCGGCAGGGTGGCCATAAGTGTCATTTACTTTTTTGAAGTGGTCAATATCGAAGATAAGAAGCGAAAGTGAAGAGTTGTAGCGCCTGGCTCTGGATAACTCGCTGTTCAAATTATCCTGAAAATAGCGGTGATTGTAGAGTCCGGTCAGGACATCTGTGTAAGCCAGATCGTTGAGGCGTACGTTTGCATCTTTCAGCTCATTGGCCAGGCGGTCTGACTTCTCTTTCGCCTCCTTCAATTCGATAACAAGTTGTTCGTAAGAGAGGTTCAGGCGGCCTAATTCTTCATTAGCTTTCTGGAGCATTTCCGAATAGGGTTTCATGTCGCCCGGTTCAATTTCAAACGTTTTCAGGATTTCAACACTTTTTTCAGCGACATCATCGAGCAGTAAACGGATCTGGTCAGGGGACAGGGAATATTGTTCCATCAGTTCTCCCTGCAATAATCGCACTTTTTCAGCCGTATCGGTTTCATTATAGATAGCAGAAAGCTGATCGGCTAAATAAAGGATTTGAGCAGTTACCCGGTCTGTTTCAGGGGCCGATTCGGGATTGTGGTGGAAACCGATGGGAACCGAAATGCTCTCAGGGAGCCCCCATTTCTTTATTAATACCGTGCCGACTTGCTGGTGATCAAAGTTGTACGTCCTCTGCTCAAGGGTGATAAGTGACTGACCGGTAATGATGGATTCGTGTAGCAGTTCACTGTATTCAGACTTTTTGTGCATGAAGATGACCAGCATGCCGATGTTATGCAGCAAGGCTGTGACAAAGATGTCATCATCTCTCTGCCCCAGTTGCTGAGCCACAAGACCTGCGGCCACTGCCGAGGTAACGGAGCGGCGCCAATAGTCATCAAAATCGAAGCCTGATTGTTTTTCTTCACGTAAGTCTGTCGCGATAACAAATGAGAGGGCGATATTTTTTATAACATTGGTGCCGAGTACCGAGAGTGCACGGTCTATACTGGTCACTTTACTTTTGACTGCATAAAAACCGGAATTGGCAATCTGCAGCATTTTGCCGGTCAGTGCCGGATCCGCTGAAATGATTTTTACCAGTTCCCCTAACGCGGCATCTTCTTTTTGCACTGTGTTAAGGATCTGCACCGCAATTGCAGGTGGAGAGGGGAGGGTGATCTCTTTTTCAATTAACTGTTGAGCGTGATCTGTTTTCATTTAAGGGTGCCTGATTGTAGAACATTAAGAGAATTTTCGTTTGTTATATCTAATCCTTGATTGTATAGTATTTCTGTGGAATTGCAAAGATATTTCTGAAATTTAACAGATAAGCTTTAAGGAATTTGCGAGCCATGAAACTGTAACGGTCAAATACATGGTGTAGCTACCGCGGGGTCAGTCCCGGATTTGTTTACATCTGCCCTTTAAGTAGCCCTATTTGGGACTGTCGTATAGCTTCCAATCTTTTTGAAAATCTGCATTGGTTAAGATTGAGACCCAGATCGTTTCTTCAATTCCAAATCGATTAAACGTTTCCTGCCGGGATTCGACCGGTAACAACCTGATAACTGTTTGAGTATGGGGCGACGCATCTTTGGTAGCCAGAGAGTGAACCATATTTCTGGCGTTTTTGGGTTCTTCAGGATTGCTAACCGAAGGTTGGGGCGCTGGTTCCAGCGGTTGTGTCGGGCAATCATCGAAATCGTTTCAGCATTGGCAGTTGTACCACGCAAAAACTGGTAGATTGCCGCTTCTCTAAGGCGGGGGCTACCAAGACACGCTTCGAATAGTTGCGGGTGACCTTCTTTCAGCAGTTCTGCAACGATGTTGGTTGTCCCGCGACGGGCCAGGGTGATTTTATTGCCCAGCGGTGTGGTTGGCAGTCTTTGCAGTATGGCGCGTTCCGCTGCCAGTTTTTGATCAGGAGTCGCGCCGGGCAAAAAGCTGAGGTCGAGGAGTTCAAACAGGCGGAGTTGTGGCAGCAGGTTGCGTACCAGGGCCCCTGAAGTTGCGGGGTTTTTAATCAATGCCAGAATTGTTCGATGGCTGAGTGATGTTTTACGCTTCTGGTAGATTGAGTTAATCAGGCTTTCAGGTAAATCTCGGCGTTTCAATAGAGTGATTAAGTGGTCTTCGTTGATCTGGGGATTTTTAAGCAAAGCGAGGAGAAAATCGCTATCCTGATCTAATATTAACTGGAATAGTTCTTCACCGCTGGCGGTCAATCCCGACTGGAGCTTTTTTACAAAATCAGGATGAAGGTCCGATCTTTGCTTTTCCATGGTCGTTCTCAGCTCATGAGAATTTTATTTTTCAAGATGAGCAGTTTGAATGACATTTCTGCCTTCTTCGCGATATTTTGATATGCGGCTAAATGTTGATTGAGTGCGTCAAGATCACCCTGAATATAGAGAATACAGACGATTCTATCTTGTACCGTGAAAGGAATAACCAGAACATCTTGTGGTAACTTGGTGCTGAAATAGTCAAGAATTGTGTGGTGGTGCGGTGCATCGTCCAATGGACCTAGATAATGTGAGCGGCTTTTTGCAACCAAACCGAAGACAGAATGGTCTTGTAGTGAAATGACGATCTGTTCAAACGGTTGTTTTTCATTCTCAACATAAGTCAACCAACCGGTTACAGTCTCCTTGCGAACCATCATTAAGCCACAATTTGGAAAGTCGGCTTTCAGGTGGGCCAAGAGAGCTTTTGCAATATCGTCTCGATCCTGTGCATTTGCCAATTTCTGGTATAGATTCAGATTTAGTTTTTCTGCACTTTTTTCCCTGTCTGGTTCCTCATGGAAATAGCTGGAATCTTCCTGTTCTTCTACTGCGTAAGGGATATCCCCCAGTAAAGGCCACGCAGATACATCAGTCGACTCAATTTCGGGTTTTTGCTTTGCTTTGGGTGGTGGTTGCGATTTGCTTTTCCGGGCTGCCTGCATCCTGCGCTTTATTTGCCCCGATAAGGCTTTATAACGTGGCGTGAGCAGCATCCCATAATGCTTGTTCAGCGCTAAAATCAGGCGAATTTCGGGGATCGCCAGGGGAATAATGATGTAACCAAGCTGGAACGAAAGCTCATCAAGGGAGGATAAATGGGTTGTTTCATTCAGAGCAACATACAGTTTATTGCCATCTTTGTGGTACGGAACAATTTGATATTTCAGAGCTGTTTTTTCAGGGATCAGATTCAAGACGGAATCGGGAATTTCCATGAGCAATTCAGGTTTTATGTAATGGCGCTTCAACTGTTGGCTGAGAGCTTTTGCCAATTGATTTTCATCAATTAAACCCAGCTCTATCAAACTGGTCCCAAGTTTTCCGCCATAAAGGCATTGATACTCAATTGCCTCCCCCAGTTGTTCTGCGTTTAATAACCCTGCAGCTTGAAAATACTCTCCAAGGCGACGTTGTGAATGATTTGAGATCGATTGCTGGCTTGATGTACTCACGATTTCCCTCCCTTGATCAGTTAGGGATGAATTTTAACAAATATTTGCAAAAATAGGGAAATTGTTTCATTGTTTGTCGATATGATTATGTGCAGTACTTATGTTTCGAATTTACTATTTTTTTGCTTTTGTCGGGATAGAAAAAAATGACTTTTACTGAACAGCCGCTCCTTATTTTTGATGGTGCTTGCGGAACCAGTTTGCAGTTGATGAATATCACTGAAAAAGAGTGGTCGGGGTGTGAAGGGTGTAATGAAATCCTCAACCTTTCGGCACCCGGCCATATTATCAAATTTCATCAAAGTATGCTCGACGCCGGGGCCATGGTATTGGAGACAGATACTTTCGGTGCTTCACGAGTGGTCCTTGCCGAGTATGGCTTGCAGGATAAAGTGAAAGAAATCAATATCCGTGCCGTTGAAAATGCTCGTTTAGCGATTGCTGACAGGACCGATAAGTACGTTGCCGGATCGGTTGGACCGGGAACCAAGTTGCCATCCTTGGGTCATATTGAGGTTGCCGAACTGGCTGCCGCAACACGGGAGCAGGTTGAGTCTTTGCTGGAAGCGGGAGTCGATTGTCTGATTGTCGAAACCTGTCAGGATTTGCTCCAAACAAAAACCGCGTTGGTCGCAGCATTTGAAGTTCTGGAACGATCTGATTACGATATCCCTGTGATGGCTTCGGTCACCATTGAACAGCAGGGAACCATGCTGGTGGGTTCCGATATTGCTGCAGTCGTCGCAACCCTGGAGCCATTTCCTTTATTTTCCCTGGGGCTTAACTGTGCAACCGGACCGCAGGATATGATGTCGCATATTAAATATCTGAGTGAAAACTGGCCACAACGAATTTCTGTGATACCCAATCAAGGATTGCCGGAAGTGGTTAACGGTCAAACTCACTATCCACTCAGTCCAAACGACTATGCTGAACAAATGGTTCAGTTTGTGGTCAATCAGGGGGTGAGCATTGTCGGTGGTTGTTGCGGGACCAGCCCTGCCCATATTGCGGCCCTGGCGAAGCAACTTGAAGGTGTTCAGCCTCAACATCGGGAGGTGTCAATATGAAAGCCTCTGTCGCCAGCCTTTATCAGGCCGTTGAACTCGATCAGGAAATTCCCCCTTTACTGATCGGTGAACGTTGTAACCCCAACGGCTCTAAAGCCTTCAGGGAAGCACTTTTAGCGGAAGATTGGGACGCTTGCCTTAAGGTAGCACTTGATCAGGAAGCGCGTGGTGCACAGGTCCTCGATCTTTGTGTTGCATACGCTGGACGCGATGAAGCCGCCGATATGTTGCAGCTGACAAAACTCTTTGCCGGTTCCTGTAAAGCTCCGTTGATGTTTGATTCAACCAGCCCGGAAACCCTTGAATTGGTACTGCCGCTCTATCCGGGGCGTGCTATTATCAACTCAATCAATCTGGAAGATGGCGGTGCGAATCTCGATCGTATCTGTCAACTGGCGAAAAAATATGGCGCAGCCGTTGTGGCTCTCACCATTGATGTTGAGGGGATGGCGCTGACCTGTGCAAGAAAAGTTGCTGTCGCGAAAGAGATATACGCTCTGGCGGTTAACAAGCACGGTTTACGGCCGCAGGATATCCTTTTTGATCTGCTCACTTTTACCGTTGGTTCCGGTGACGAAACCATGCGCGATGCTGCAATTGAAACTCTGGAAGCGATCAAGCAGGTTAAACACGAGTTGCCCGGAGTTGGTTTCACTTTGGGGATCAGTAATATCAGCTTTGGTCTGCGCCCGGCGGCGCGTAAGGTGCTGAATTCCATTTTTCTCCATGAAGCGGTCGAAGCAGGGTTGAATACCGCGATTGTCGATGCCGCCAAGGTTCTCCCTTATGCCGCAATCGGGGCTGACGATCGAAAGGTTTGTGTCGATTTGCTCTTCAACCGTCATCCAGATGCCTTAATGGCCTTTATCGATTATTTTGAACAGGCTGTTGATCAGGATGATAGTAACGTTGAAGAGACCCTTCTGGCTGAAGAACAGCTCCATCAAAAAGTTCTCAAGGGCGATAAAGAGGGGTTGGAGGATCTCCTCACAACTTTGCGTGGGCGCTGGCAACCTCTCGATATTATTAATAATCTGCTGGTTCCGGCGATGCGTGAGGTGGGTGAGTTGTTTGGCCGTGGCGATCTGTTGTTGCCGTTTGTCCTGCAGTCGGCAGAAGCCATGAAGCAGAGTGTTGTTCTGCTGGAACCCTACATGGAAAAACTTGCTGACGAAGGGCGCACTTCCATCCTGCTCGCAACCGTGGCGGGGGATGTCCACGATATTGGTAAAAATCTGGTCGATATTATCCTCTCAAATAACGGCTATAAGGTTCATAATATCGGTATTAAAGTCACTGCTGAAGAGATTATTGCCAAGGCCAGGGAGTTACAGGTTGATGCGATTGGCCTGTCGGGGTTACTGGTCAAGTCGGCGCTGTTGATGAAAGATAATTTGAGTCAGTTTCGGGCTGCGGGGCTGACCCAACCGATTCTGCTGGGTGGTGCGGCGTTGACAACCAAGTTTGTCGCGGTCGATTGTACACCGAATTACCAACAACCGGTTGTCTATTGTGCCGATGCGTTCGCTGGTTTGAAAGCGATCCGTGAATTTGAAGCGGGAAAGCTGATATCAACACAGTGGCAAGAAGCGACCGTTGCTAAAAACCGGCCTGGTCCTCAACAGGAAATTCTGGATCGTTCCTGTCGCCCTCCGACCGTCCCATTTGTCGGTCGTAAGTTGGTGACTGATATCGATGCAGAAGTATTATTCGATTACCTCAACGAAGCCGCTTTATTTCGCGGGCGCTGGGGCTATCGACGTGGCAAAATGTCAAAAGAAGACTATGCAGCGTTGCACTCCAATACCGTTGTGCCGCTTTACCAGCGGTTAAAAGATCAGTCTCTGAGTGAAGGGTGGTTGCAACCGAAAGTGACCTATGGATATTTTGATTGTGTCAGCAACGGCGATACTTTACTCATCAACAGTGAATCGGGTGAGAAAATATTCCGTTTTCCGCGACAAAAAATTGCTCCCGAACTCTGTATAGCCGATTATTTACGCAATAGAGATGAGGGCGGTGATAAGGTTGGATTTTTTGTTGTGACACTCGGGGGGCAGTTGGCAGAGCAAACCCGGCAACTTTACGAATCGGATAGCTATCACGATTATTTGATGTTGCACGGACTTGGAGTTGAGCTGACCGATGCACTGGCTGAGTACTGGCACGAAAAAATGCGGATAGAAATGGGAATACAGCAGAATCGTGGTGAGATGGACGCCTACGTTACCCAAGGCTATCAGGGGTCACGCTATGGTTTTGGTTATCCGGCGTGTCCCGATCTGGGAGCCCACGGGCCGCTCTTTGAGATATTGCAGCCGGAGGAAATCGGTGTCAATTTAACCGAGTCGTTTGAAATGGTTCCAGAGATGAGTACCTCGGCGATTGTTATCCACCATCCGCAAGCCAAATATTTTGCGGTGTAGTTTAAAAAGGGGGTAATCTGATACATTCCCCCATTTTGATAAAGGGGGAATGAAGGGGGATTTGTAACTGTTCAGCAATGCCTTGAGGCACCCATTCCAAGGGCCACTTTAAGCCGTCCATGGCCGTTCGACTGTCGCCGTCCGGTGCGCCGAGCCCTTTCCATGGGTACCACAAGCCCCTATCAGTAGTGGTGGTGAATAGTTACGGGGAGTTTTTTATACGTCAACAGGAAAAGAGGTGAATATGCGTTATATCTGCACAACGTGTGGTTACATTTACGATCCCGAAAAAGGGGATGAGATGAATAAAATCTCACCGGGAGTCGAGTTTAACGATCTCCCCGAAGGTTGGGTCTGTCCGCTCTGTTATGCTGAACGTGATAAGTTTGACCCTTTGGATTGAGTTCAGACACAGAATGTGAGGACCATTCTGTGCCTGAACTCCCCGATACTATCTATCAGGCTGTTGAAAAACAGCCTGTGGAGCCCATGGACGGGCGACCAAAATCGAGGGCTGGTTTCTAAGTCCTTGATTT
>LLYT01000027.1 GCA_002049545.1 Deltaproteobacteria bacterium tcs-42
CTTCTCCCGCCCGCCTCACGACGTAGCGAGTTACTTACCTCCGGCAACCCCGTTCGATGGGTGCGACGGGGAGGTGCTACCCGGAGTGATAATCCTGATGTTGGCCTCCTATGTCTCTCACGGTTACACAGGGACGGACTGTCACCGTCACTGAGGGAAACGGGCTGCGAGTCGCCCGTTACTAAAAATCTTGTCCTGGAAGGCAGTTTTTTTTGCGCCACCATCAACTCTCAGTGGAAGCAAATCCGCGCAACCTTTTTGCCCGACTGGGATGACGTAACTTACGTAACGCTTTTGCCTCAATTTGCCGGATCCGCTCACGGGTTACGTTGAAATCCTGCCCGACCTCTTCAAGGGTATGATCCGACTTTTCACCGATACCAAAACGCATCCGCAGGACCTTCTCCTCCCGAGGGGTCAAAGAACCGAGAACCCGGGACGTCTGATCGGTAAGGTTGCCTTTAAGCACAGCTTCGAGTGGCGAAACAACCCCCTTGTCCTCAATGAAATCACCAAGGGAGGAATCCTCCTCTTCACCAATCGGGGTTTCCAGACTGATCGGCTCCTTGGCAATCTTCAGTACGCGTCGGACCTTATCAAGAGGCAGATCCATTCGCTCAGCAATTTCCTCCGGAGTCGGCTCACGGCCACATTCCTGAACCAGCTGACGGGTCGTTCTGATCAACTTGTTGATTGTCTCAATCATATGGACAGGAATTCTGATTGTGCGTGCCTGATCGGCAATCGCGCGGGTGATCGCCTGACGTATCCACCAGGTTGCATAAGTCGAAAACTTGTAACCCCGGCGATATTCAAACTTATCAACCGCTTTCATCAAACCGATATTCCCCTCCTGGATCAGATCGAGAAACTGCAGGCCACGATTGGTATATTTTTTTGCGATTGAAACAACCAGACGCAGGTTCGCCTCCACCAGTTCCGCGGTCGCTTTCTTGGCAATCCACTCCCCCTTGTAAACCTTTTTTAAATATTCGAGCAGATCTCCCGGCTCAAATCCAGATTCTTCCGTAACCTTGTTGAATTTACGCTCAGCGGCCAGCAGTCGTTTTTCAACCGACAGCAGAACATCCCCGGCAACATTCAACTCTTCGGCAACCGCATGTGCCTCTTCATCGCTCTGGCGCATACGGGTTAAATAATCACTGATTTCACTGTAAGGGCGGCCGGTTTTCTTTTCGCAATCGGCAATCTCAGCCTTCGCTTTTTTAACTTGGCTCCCCATCTCTTTAAGGCGATCAACAACCTTGGCCACCTGATAATCCTTAAGCCGGACTTCACGCAAGAGTTTAACCAACAGTTTCCGGCCTTCAGCTTCCTGATCCTCAAGCTGTTGACGTTTCTTCTTGCTCGGAGATCCTTGCAGAGATTCGTGGATATCGAGCAACTCTTGTTCCAGGGCACGGAGTTTTTCATACACCTCCAGTAACCGGGCACGCTGTTTCCCTTCGGCATCGACACCCTCTTCTTCGTCATAATCGCGAGTGATATCAGAAACCCGGACCTGTTCTTTCTCAAGTCGCGATAGTAACTGCATCACCACTTTAGCGGCAATCGGGGTGCGCATGACCACTTTAGTGACCTGGGCCTCACCCTCTTCAATGCGCTTGGCGATTTCAACTTCACCCTCACGGCTCAGCAGAGCAACCTGCCCCATTTCACGCAGGTACATGCGTACCGGATCGCTAGTCCGACCAAGGGTGCCGGCCTCAAGTTCGACCTCTTGTTCATCCTCATCGCTATCATCTTCTTTTGCGTTGGTCGCCTTGCTCTCAGACTCGACGATCTCAATATCCATCTCACCGAACATGCCCATCACATCCTCAAGTTGTTCTGATGACACCATATTCGCCGGCAACATATCATTGACCTCATCATAGGTAAGGAAGCCTCTTTCTTTCCCCATGTCGATCAGTTGCTGAATTTCTTCCGGATTTATTTTTTTTGCCATTATGACCTGTTCTCCTCTGCCGTTTGGATATATGCAGACTTATTTATTTCCTGGCACCCTGTAACCCCTGAATATTCGAATTTTGCTTGCTCTTTTCCAGAAAAATAGCAGCGCAATCTTGTCGAACCTCTATGATCTACAGGGTACTAGCAAGTCTAGCTATTACTTTAGATTTGTAAACTCTTTCAACAAATCATTTGAATTTTTCGTGTCTTTGTCCTGCTCAAATTGACGAATCCGATTAAGTGACTCCTCTCGTTGCCGCTTGTTTTGTTCCTGTTGTAAAGCCTTCAGGCAATCGGTAAAAATGACATCAACATTCTCACTGAATTGCCCTTGATCGCACCCTGATAAAGCCATCAAAACAGATGCTTTATCGGGGTCAAGCTTTTCAATAATTGATTGCAGATCAAACCCTGAATCGGTTGAGTAAGCCAACAGAGTCTGCGCTACATCCTGTGCTGCAGGATGGTTAAAAAGGCTCAGCCCACCTGCGGCAATCACCTTTTCCCGATCCACGTAGTTCTGCAGCAAAAGACAGAGTAACGTTTCTTCGGATCGACTCCAGGCCGTTTTGGATTCAACCTGCCTGTCCGGCGCAGAATAATCGCCCCCCTCCAAGGGTGCAAAAGGGACTTCAGGTAACGGATAATCTTCCGGCAATGGTGCCGAGTAATGGTTTTTCTGCTGCTGCCTCCGGCCTGTCACTTTCCTTTTCACCTGCTTTAATTGCTCAAGATCAATATCACTACGCTGAGCCAGATCTTTTAAATAAAGATCCTGCTCCAGCTCACTACTCAAACCCGAAATCTGCTCAACAATCTGCTCTGCAGCTCTAACTTTCTGCTCAATACCATTTCCCGCCTCTGCCAGGACATCATCGATAAACAGATCCATGGCCGAGCGCGCTTTTTCCAGTCGGTCACGGAAAGCATCAGCCCCGTACCTCTGAATAAAGGAGTCGGGATCATCACCTCTGGGGAGCTCAATGACCGAAGCAGGAACCCCCTCTTCCTGCAGAACTGTCATCGCTTTAAAAGTTGCCTTTTTACCCGCCGGGTCCTGATCAAACAACAGGACAACCCGTTGAACATAACGTTTAAGAAGTCGTGCATGGTCAGAAGTCAATGCCGTCCCACACGTTGCCACAACCTGCGGAAAACCCGCCCGATACAACGCCAGCTGATCGAAGTAACCTTCAACCAGGAGAACCTCACCACTCTGCCGCATCGCCTGGCGCGCCTGATACAGGCCAAACAGGACCCGCCCCTTGTGATAAATCGGCGATTCGGGAGAATTAATATATTTCGGCTTACCATCATCCAAAACCCGGCCGGCAAAAGCGACTATTCGGCCAGACAGGTCATAAACGGGGAAAATCAACCGGCCACGAAACAGATCATAATCACCCCGCCCCTGTTTCCCTGGCCGTATCAACCCCAGAGTACGTGCATCGTCTGCGGCAAGGCCCTGTTCTTCTAAATGTTTTTTTAACCCCTCCCAGGAATCAAGGGCAAAACCGACCCGATATTCCCCCGCAGCCTTGCGACCATAGCCACGAATCTTCATATACTTTCGTGCTGGTTCCCCGAGGGGATCCTCCATCAGCAATTGATGAAAATAGGCTGCAGCAACCTCATTCACACGATACAGTCGCTCCCGTTGCCGCTCCCGCAATTCTTCCTCAGGCGAGAAACTGCGTTCCTCCAGTTCGACTCCGACCTGTTTTGCCAACCGCCGTACTGCATCAGGAAACGCAAGCCCTTCGATCTTCATCAGAAAGGAAAAAACATCGCCACCAACGCCACACCCAAAACAATGGAAAAATTGTCGCGCGGAATTCACGCTGAACGACGGCGATTTTTCCGCATGAAACGGACAGAGACCAGTGTGATTGGCACCCGAGCGCTTCAAACTGACATATTGCGAAATCAGCTCGACAATATCCGTTTGTTCACGGACTTCATTGATTTTACTCTCTGAAATCTGTCCGGTCATGTGTCACTCAATTCAGCAATGGTTATATTTTCGCCACCTTGATCTGCCGGAGCCGCATAAAAAGCGGTCACCCCCTGTTCCTTAGCGAGGTGCTCCCGAACGGCTCGACGCAGAATCCCCTCTCCTGAACCGTGGATAATTTCGACCTGCTGCAAACGACATAATACCGCATCGTCGATAAAACGTTCCAGCTGCACCAGAGCCTCGTCAACCCTCCGACCGATCAATTTGAGCTGTGGATCTATCTGCCGATCAACCATTTTGCGGGCGACCTGCCCCCCGCGATCGGACTTTGTAGCAAAACGCCTTGGTTCAAACTGTTCCAGTGCCATCAGTGGTTGTCGAATTCGCTTACCACCGACCAGTAAGTCAACAGTTGTCTCATGCAATCTCACCACCTGAGCCTCAATCGCCAACGCCGAAATCTGCACGATCTCTCCGACTTGCAACTGCTCCGGAATGGTTCCAGAATATTTCTGCTTCGGTTTAAAGGGTGTCAACTCTTCCCTGGCCGCAGAAAGTTGCTGCCTTTCATCAACAGCCTGACTGGGCGAAACGGGGCCAGGCTTTTTTTTACGTAATTTTTTCAGGCGCGCTTCGGTCGCCGCTATCAACTCATCAGCTTGACGGGTTGCCCGGCTCAGAATATCCCGCTTCTTCTCTTTGAGTTGCTCCAATTGCCGCTTCCGCAACTGTTGCGCTGCTGCCGCTTCAAGCCGTGACTGCTTAACCTGCAACAACTCCTGTTCCAACTCTTGCTCTCTGGTATTGAGCTTTGCCAGCAACGCACTGTGATCGTGCTCCTCCTGCCCCAAATATTGAATGGCCCGCTGCACAACCGACTTCGGTAATCCGAGTCGACTCGCTGTCGTTAAGGCACTACTGCCACCCGGGATTCCATAGCGCAATCGGTAAGTTGGCGCCAAAGTTTCGGGATCAAACTCGACTGCTGCATTTTCAACGCCCGCTTCCCCATGAGCAAAGTGCTTCAGTTGCCCGAGGTGAGTCGTCAGCAATATTTTCGCCCCCTGTTGGCAAAGCCGATCAAGGACCGCTTGCACCAACGCGGCCCCTTCTGCCGGGTCAGTTCCCGTCCCCGCCTCATCGAGCAGCACCAGCGTTTCAGCATCGGCCTGCTCAAGAATCCCCTTGATCTGCAGAAGATGCCCCGAAAAAGTCGAGAGACTCTGCGCGATACTCTGTTCATCACCAATATCGACATGCAGGTGCTGATAAAGATGCAATCGACTGTCGGGATGACAGGGGATATGCAGCCCCGAACGCACCATCAACAGCAACAGCCCCAAAGTTTTTAATGCTACCGACTTCCCCCCGGTGTTCAGTCCACTGATGACCAGAGCCTGGCAATCCTCACCCAGCAGCACATCAATTCCCACGGCAGCAGATGAGTCAAAACGACCATCGACTTCCATCAACAATGGATGACGTGCCTCCTTCAGTTCAACAAGTGAAGCATCCACCAGTTCTGGTCGGCACCCCTGGTAACTGCGAGACAGCCGTCCTGCGGCAAAACGCAGATCAATCCGTGCCAGCACATCCTGATTACTTTTCAGGAGCGTACTGTTCTGGCGTACCAGCCCCGCCAGCGCCAGCAGAATCCTCCGCTCTTCCCGCTGTTCTTCCCGTGACAGCTGCTGGAGGCGATTATTCCCTTCCAGTACTTGTGAAGGCTCCAGATAGAGGGTTTGCCCGCTGGTAGACTCGTCCTGAACAAAACCTTTCAGCTGCCCCCGACAATCACTTTTCAATGGCACGACATAACGATTGTTGCGGATTGTGATTAAACGCTCCTGAAACAAACTGGAATGCTGATCACCGGTCAATAATTGGTCCAACTGCTGCTTGATACGACTCCGTGTCTGGCGAATCTGATAGCGCAAATCCCCCAGCTCAAACGAAGCACTGTCAAGCAGTTCACCCCGGGAACCGATTGCATCCCGTAAACGCCGCTGCAGTTCCCCCAGAGGGGTCATGCCAAGGGCTAAGCAAATCAATGAGGATTCTTGGTTCTGTCCCTTAAACCAGAGCCGGCATTCCTCCATGACACGCAGAGTCTGGGCAATTTTGAGCAGATCTTCAGCCGCTATCAAACTCCCCTCAGCCCGAACAGCATCAAGTAACGCTGACAGGTCCCAGCATCCCCCTAAAGACGGGGCCTGCTCATCGGTCAACCACTGAACCGCCTCATCAACTTCGGTCAATGCGGTTTCGATATCAGTCTGATCTGCCAGAGGCAATAATTGTTCAGCCTGCAGATATCCCGGCTCCGACTGCGTCTGACCCGCCAATAGTGATCTCAAACGCGGGTATTCAAGCCTTTGCAATGCCGCTTCGTTACAAATCATCTATAAATTCAATCAAAATTCGCAATAGATCAACTTTTCAGCCCACCAGACCAGTACGCTGCTACCGCTCGATTAATTCCCGACTCCCATGAAATATTGATTCCCCAAGAGTGATAAAAGGTGGGGCCAGCTGAGAATCTTTAACCATTCCGCTGATCGCATCTGGAGCAACCGATGAATTGAGAGCGAGAATGATTATTGCCAAGAGAACAACTCCCTGAATAATGCCAAATATAGCCCCGGCCAATCGATTAAATCCGCCCAGAAAAACCAGCTTGACAAATCGATGCAGGACAAAACCAATCACCGCAAAAAGGAAAACGACCGATAAAAAAATGACCAGGAAAGATCCCCAGATACAGAGCTGATCCGGAAGGTTGAAAGAATCCTGCAAAAGCTGCCCCAGCGGCAAATGAAAGGTAAAAGCAAAAACTCCCCCCAAAACCAGACCTAGCAGCGAACAAATCTCTTTTAACAGTCCCCTGAAAATTCCTTTTAACAAAAAGAAGCAGAGGATCACCAATATTGCGATATCAACCAGTCCCAAAAAAAGCTCCGTCTAACCTGCCAAAAGTTCCCGCACCAATTGATTCACAACTTTTCCATCAGCTGAGCCTTTAGTTCTGCCCATGACCTGAGGCATAACTTGGCCCATATCTTTCATCGAAGTCGCACCAGTTTCAGTAATGACTTCAACCACAATACTACGGATATCCTCTTCACTTAATTGTGCCGGGAGGTACCCTTGTAAAATCGCCAACTCGGCTTCTTCTTTAGCCGCCAGTTCGAGACGATCGTTTTCGTTATACATCTGCGCCGCTTCACGACGTTGTTTCACTGCGGTTCCGATAACACCAAGAATGGCATTGTCATCCAGATCCTGACCGAGCTCGATTTCTTTATTCTTGATCGCACTGCGTAATTGCCGAATCGTGCCCAGACGGTCCGCCTGCTTGCCCTTCATTGCCTCTTTCATATCCTGCATTAATTGATCTTTGAGACTCATAGATTCACCTGTGATTAAAAGAAGTTACAAAAATTCGTTCGCGAGGGGGGAGACGGTCGAGTCCCCAGCACTAAATACAAAGAGGGTGCCCAGAGAATTCCGGCACCCACACTTAATTATATTTCCCGACATGATCCTGATATTATTATAGTTTCCGCCAAGACCCATTTAAAATAATCTGGCAGTGTATTACTTTCAATCCAACAAAGCAAGAAACTTTTCCTGCCACATCCCCTTTCAGGCGTACATTTCAGCGATCACTAAATTGACAGTTCAAAAATCACGGTTAAGATAAAGATATGCAGACAACTTTATTTAAGCTATTGACCATCGTATTCCTTTTTGTCGGGCTTCCAGTTCAGGCAGGGAGCGCAGTACAAGGATCGGTCCGTCATCTCAGCGTTGCTTCATCCATCAACCCGGTCACCGCCTCTTTCATAACCGAACAAATCAACTTTGCTAATCAGAACACCGACGCAGCCATCCTGATCGAAATCGACACCCCTGGTGGGCTCGACACCGCTATGCGTGAGATTATTCAAGCTGAGCTGAATTCGGTCATTCCGGTAATTGTCTACATTGCGCCACAGGGAGCGCGGGCGGCCTCAGCCGGAACGCTGATTACACTCGCAGCCGATTTTGCCGCTATGGCTCCGGGGACCAATATCGGCGCAGCCCACCCGGTTGCCATCGGCGCAGGCAAACAAGCCGACAGCACGATGATGGAAAAGGCAGAGAATGATGCCGCCGCTTATGCCAGAAGTCTGGCGCAAAAACGGGGGCGCAATCGGGATTGGGCAGAGCAGGCGGTTCGGGAAAGTGTCTCGATCTCCGCACAAGAAGCACTCGAATTATCTGTGATCGATCTGGTTGCAGATGATACCGGCCATCTGTTGAAACAACTGGATGGTTATAAATATATCCGTGACGGCAAAGCCCTCACCTTTCAAAGTGATGCTGTGGTTCTACAACCGGTCGAAATGAACTGGCGGCAGAATATCCTGAACGCCCTCAGCAATCCAAACATTGCCTACCTGTTAATGATGCTCGGCGTCATCGGAATCTTTTTTGAAATCTCCCAACCGGGTGTCATCTTCCCCGGGGCAATCGGTGCCATTGCCATCCTTCTGGCACTGTTTGCTTTTTCTTCCCTGCCGATTAATTACGTTGGTGTCTTACTGATCGTCGTCGCCATCATATTGTTCATCCTTGAAGTCACAGTTACCTCTTACGGAATGCTCGCAATTGGCGGCCTCATCGCTATGACATTTGGCTCCTTGATGTTGATCGACAGTAGTGAACCCTACCTGCAGATTTCGCGGGCCATCATTGCCGCAACGGTGATAGTCAGTGCCGGCTTTTTCCTCTTCGCGACCGGGATGGTGGTCCGAACGCAGCGCCGACCGGTGACATCGGGACAAGAAGGGATGGTCGGAGAGGTTGGGCGGGCACTTGAGCCCATTGATGGTAACGGAAAAGTTTTTGTCCATGGCGAATACTGGCAAGCCTGTAGCGCTCAACCGATTGCAGCAGAAACACCAATCGAGGTTATCAGAGTTATGGATGGTCTTAAATTGGAAGTGAAAGGCATCGAACCCGAGGAGGTTTAATTATGTTTGGACTCGGAAGTGGATTTTTCTGGATTATTGCGTTCGCATTTGTCGTGGTCATCATTGGTGCCGCAATCCGAATTCTTCGCGAATATGAACGTGGTGTCGTTTTCCGACTCGGCCGCTTTTCAGAAGTCAAGGGGCCAGGTTTGAAATTTATCATCCCGATCGTCGACCAGATGACCAAGATCAACATGCGTACCATCGCTATGGATGTCCCGCCACAGGACATTATCTCGCGGGATAATGTTTCTATTCAGGTTAATGCCGTTCTCTATTTCAGGGTCGTCCATCCAGACAAAGCATTGATTGAAGTCGACAACTATCTGTATGCGACCAGTCAATTGGCCCAGACTTCATTGCGGAGCATATTGGGGCAAGTGGAGCTGGATGATTTACTTGGTCAGCGAGATAAAATCAACCACGACCTGCAGGAGATTCTCGACCGGCAAACCGATCCGTGGGGGGTTAAAATCTCAAACGTGGAAATCAAGCATGTTGACCTGCCAACAGAGATGAAGCGAGCCATGGCTCGACAAGCAGAGGCCGAGCGCGAGAGGCGCGCTAAAGTCATCCATGCCGAAGGGGAGTTCCAGGCATCTGAAACCCTGGCGAAAGCAGCAGGAAGAATTGCGACCGAACCGGGAGCCCTGCAGCTGCGTTTCCTGCAAACCATGACAGAGATTGCTGCGGAGAAGAACTCAACTATCCTCTTCCCGATGCCGATTGATCTGCTGGAACCATTTCTGGGAGAAAAGAAACAAGAACAATAGCACTGCCGTAAAGATTCAGCCACTCAGCGGACAGATGACACCATCTTTGTCAATCGTGAAATCGTTACAGCATAGCACCGGGATGCCGTCAGCACACGATCGTCAATAGTGCGTAAGGAGCAACCGCATCCCGGGGTAGCGTGTTCGTCAGGTCAGCGTTTTGCCTTCGGCTTCCTCCTCTGCAGTTGCCGTTCAGCCAGAACGTCCCCTTACCGGGTGGACAAGAGACTTGCCCCCTCCAGCAAGTACCCCCTTCCGGGCGCACAGAAACAGAAAGGCCCTCAACTCGAAAATTGAGGGCCTTTCATGACAAACAGGATTGACTTCATCGATTCAGAATCGATTCTAGTCGGCAATTGTTCCCTGAACTCCCTGGATAAAAAAGTTCATGCTCAACAGTTCTTTATCACTATATGTTTTACCGGCCGGCAAAAGAATTTTACCATCCTGACCTTTGATCGGCCCAGTGAAAACCTGTGATTTATGTTGCATAAGAGCTTGCTTTTTCTCAGCAACCAGATCCTGGATCTGCTGTGGCACTTTGTCACTGAGAGGAGCGAGCTGAACCACATCTGTTTCCATTCCCCACCAGATCTCCTCAGGTTTCCAGGTGCCATTATGAACGTCTGTCGCGATCTGCTTATACAAAACACCCCAGCTCCAGACAGGAGCCGTTAGAAAGGCATTGGGTGCAAACTGCCTCATGTCAGAGTCGTTGCCAATGGCTAACATCCCCCTGGCTTCGGCAGCCTGCAGGGTTGCCGGGGTATCCTGGTGCATAGAAAGAACATCGGCACCAACATCCAGCAGTGAATCGGCAGCATCTCTTTCCAGACCTGGATCAAACCAGGTCTGAGTCCAGACAACTTTCACTATTGCATCGGGGTTGACCTCCTGGACGCCCAAAGTAAAAGCATTGATGCCCCGGATCACCTCAGGAATCGGGAATGCAGCAACATAACCGATAACATCGGCCTTGGTCATTGCACCGGCAACGATACCCGACAGATACTTACCCTGATAAAATTTACCGAAATAATTCCCCATATTTTCGGACACTTTGTAGCCGGAACAATGCTCGAAGGCAATATCCTTGAACCGCTCAGCCACTTCAAGAGTTGGATCCATAAAGCCGAAACTGGTAGTAAAGATCAGGTTGTAACCTTTATTGGCCAATCCCATAATAACCCTGGTCGCGTCAGCACCTTCCGGGACCGACTCGATAAATGTGGTCTTCTTGACGAAAGGGAGAGTTTCCATTTCGATCCGCCCCTGATCATGAGCAAATGTCCAACCACCATCACCAACCGGGCCGACATAAACAAACGCCGCCTTGATGTCTTTTGCACAAACAGCTGAGGCAAAGGGCAGTGTTAGCATCAACAATAACAATACAATTTTCTTCATAGCAGTTCTTCCTCCTGATAATGTTCTACAAGTTAGATTTGATCGAGCTTGAAAAACTGGAAAAATAGGCCTCATGCAACATCACTCATAGGCCACGGGGACCGCACAAATAAATTTAAACTCTTCTGTTGTTGAAGTATTACGATATTGATGTTTTTCATTCGGGACAACCATCGAAAAGTTCCCCGCCTTCACCGGATACTTCTGCCCTGCTTCATCGACTAAAACACCTTCACCCGCAAGGATGTAGTTCAGATGTTCAGCATCATGAATATGATAAGGGGTATGTCCTCCCGGAGCGACAGTAAAAACCCGAAACGAAAAATTGGGGGCACCATCTTCTTGACCCAACGGCACCTGCTTGGTAACCCCAATCGCCCCTTCCATTTGCATCGGTAGCGAAGACACTTGATCTAACGAGGTAATTTTCATGTGATATCCTTTTATTTGCATAATTTATAGTCGCTGAAGATAGCAGAGTCTGGCCATCACAACAAGCAGTTGAGCCACTATTTTAAACATATATAGTTGTTGTTCCCCTCATGGCTATGCTAGATTTTATGACTGGTATCATCGGGAGGGAATCACACACCCCCCCTCTTTTCGTGATAGCAACTCTACTTCAACCATTTTACTGGAGGAGAATCGATGGATCCTGCCGCACTGATTCCCGCACCTGACGCCATCTCCGTTCCCTGGGGCTGGTTCTATGTTCTGCTGATGCTCACCTTTCTGCTGCATATTCTGGTGATGAACGCCATGCTCGGTGGCGGAATTATTGCCCTGATCAGCGCCTTTCGTGGTGGCGAGCAGAACACCTTACTGGGCAAAGAATTCGGCTACAAATGGCCTTACACAATTGCCTTTGCGGTCAATATGGGGGTCGCTCCACTCCTGTTTGTCCAGGTTCTTTACGGTCAGTTCATCTATAGCAGTTCTATTCTTATGGCGGTCTGGTGGTTCTCCATCTTCGGCTTGTTGATTCTTGCCTATTACGGCGCTTATATCTATGATTTTAAATTTGAGGCATTAGGCAATCCGCGTATCTTCATGTTGCAATTTTCCGTTTTTATTCTGCTGTTTGTCGGCTTTCTGTTCAGCAACAATATGACCCTGATGCTGCAACCGGAGAAATGGCAAGCCTATTTCAACAATGGTGGGGGGACATTACTCAATCTGAGCGACCCCTCCTTATACCCACGCTACCTCCATTTTGTTGTCGGTTCAGTCGCGGTTGCCGGGCTGTTCCTTGCTCTGGTGGGACACTTCCGTTTCACTAAAAGTACCGTCAACAGGGAATTCCTCATCGATCAGGGAATGACCTACTTTACCTACGCCACCGCAGCTCAAATTATTATCGGGATCTGGTTCCTTATCGCGTTACCTAAAAATGTGATGATGGTGTTTATGGGTGGCAGCAGTTATGGCACGATCCTCCTCTTGCTTGGTATCATTCTCGGGTTTGCAGCACTCTATATTGGTTATAAAAAACGGGTTGTCATGGCATCCGCCATTACACTGGTCACGTTAGTTGCGATGGTATTTATGCGTGACCTGGTTCGTATCGCTTATCTGGAACCCTATTTTCAGCTTTCCGACCTGGTCGTAGAGCCGCAATACTCGCCATTAATTTTTTTCCTGGTGATCTTTGCCATTGGGTTGGCTCTGATTGGATACATGCTTAAACTTGCCTTTGGCTGCCGCAAGGAGGTGACAAAATGAATTATCCAGTCTGGGAACTGACAACTTTTGGTGGTGGTTTCATCATTGCACTCGTCGCGATCGTCCACGTTCTGGTTTCACATTTTGCGGTTGGTGGTGGTCTTTATTTGATCATGCTGGAAAAGAAAGCTTACAAAGACGAAGATGCAGGACTGCTTGATTATGTTAAAAAGCACAGTAAATTTTTCTTGTTGGTCTCAATGGTTTTCGGAGGACTGACGGGAGTCGGGATCTGGTGGACCATTGCCTTGCTTAACCCGGCGGCTACCTCCAGCCTGATTCATACATTTGTCTTTGGTTGGGCTGCCGAATGGGTTTTCTTTGTCGGTGAAATTGTCGCCCTGTTTATCTATTTCTATACCTTTGGCAAGATGGATCGAAAAAATCACATCACCGTAGGCTGGATCTATTTTATCTGCGCCTGGATGTCACTGTTTTTGATCAACGGAATCATCGGTTACATGCTCACTCCCGGAGCCTGGATTGAAAACCACAACTTCTGGTCTGGATTTTTCAACCCGACTTTCTGGCCGTCATTGATTTTCCGCACCGGCATTTCCTTGACCCTCTGCGGGGTTTTCGGCTTTATCACAGCAGCCTTCCTCAAAGATGAAACTCTACGGCAAAAAATAATGCGCACCTGCGCCGCCTGGGTCGGAATCCCCTTCATCCTGATGATTAGTGGGGGCTGGTGGTACTTTAAAGCCATCCCGGAACCGGCCATATCAATTATTCTAGAAAAATCTCCAGCAATGGCCGACTATTTACTTCTTTTAGCCTGGGTCATGCCGATCCTGTTCATCGCTTCAATGATCATGGCAATCCGATTACCGCAGGGTTTTCAAAAAGTTTTCAGCTTTGTCATCGTCGCTATTGCCCTGGTCTACTTTGGAGCCTTCGAGTTTGTCCGTGAGGGAGGAAGGCACCCCTTTGTTATCTACGACCACATGTACGCAAATCAGGTTTATGTCAAAGATGTTCCAGAAATACAGAAAGCCGGATTCCTCCCGGCTGCTAAATGGTCCAAACATAATCAAGTGACCGACGCTAACCTCCTGGAAACGGGTCGTGATCTGTTCAAGTTCCAGTGCAGTGCCTGTCATTCGGTCGACGGCTACCTCAACGACATTAAGCCACTGGTGGCAAAATACAATAATGTCTTTGGTATGGACTCTAAACTGAACGGACTTGGAAAACTTAACCAGTACATGCCGCACTTCATGGGAACCCGTGAAGAGCGTTGGGCATTAGCCACTTATATTGTCAGCGATCTGAATCAAATTAATGATTTGAACATGGGAAATCCAGTCGTTGAAACTAAAGATCTGCCAGTCACCATTCCCCCATTTGACAAAGAAAAAGATGAATACGTTTTAC
Organism: Deltaproteobacteria bacterium tcs-42; assembly: GCA_002049545.1. Classification (GTDB taxonomy): domain Bacteria; phylum Desulfobacterota; class Desulfuromonadia; order Desulfuromonadales; family Geopsychrobacteraceae; genus Desulfuromusa. The sequence continues at coordinate 14,229 of LLYT01000027.1, forward strand.
TTGCCTGGAACAATCTGGGAATGCACTGCATCTCCGACAGCGATCCCTTCTGGATTCTGCTGCCACCCGCCAATGATATCTATGCTCAACTGGTAAAACGGGGCGATTCACCCGAAATTATTACCGAAGGTGTTGAAATCAGCTACCAGGTACAAGAGGGGTTTGAATACCCGGAAAAGCAAGTTCGCTTCTGGGAATTTGCCGACAAACTGCTCGGTGCTGATCTCGCCCCCGGTGTGGGGGTTGGTGGTTTAAAAGTTTCGGGTGTCATGAAACTGGAAGAGGATCACCGTGCCTTTACCGCGCCGTTCGTCCCGGTTGTCCCTTATCCCGCAGATGGGAGTTACAACCCTTATCCGATTTTCACCATTACAGCCAAAGAGAAAGACACGGGTAAGGTGCTGATGACCACCAAAACCGTTGCTCCGACATCGACTGAAATGGGGTGTAAAAACTGTCATGGTGGCGAATGGCGAGTCGCCGGGGTGGCCGGATTCTCCGATAAAACCAGCCTTGATGTTCTGGAGGCCCACGATAAAAATAGCGGAACCAATCTGGTTGAACGCGCCAAAAATGGTGAACCGATGCTTTGTCAGTCCTGTCATGCCGATCCGGTTCTCGGTACTAAAGGTGATCCTGAACTGTTGAACTTCCCGGCAGCAATTCATGGTTGGCATGCCAATTTCCTCACCGACCGTGAAGGGATGCAGGCTTGCGTTGCTTGCCATCCCTCCCGGCCAGACGGCCCGACGCAGTGTTTCCGCAGTCACCATTCGGAGTTTATGGACTGCACAAACTGCCACGGCACCATGGAAGATCACTCCCTGACTCTGCTGAAAAAAGAACATGAAGCGGGCAAAAAAGGTGCGGCACGGTTGATGGAGAATCTGCAACCACGAGCAGTCGAAACAGTTGCAGAAATCAATCCACGTACGCCCTGGATTAATGAACCCGACTGTCTGACGTGTCACGAAGAATTCGGCATGGGAATGACAACCGATGCGTTCAACACCTGGACTGAAGGTGCAAAAGATTTGTATCGAAATCGTCATGACCAGATGGAAGCGATGATGTGTGAAGCCTGTCACGGCAGCACTCATGCCGTTTACCCGGCAACTTTAAACAAACTGGGAACCAATCGTGACAGCATCCAGCCATTGCAATATCAGGGCAACGATCGTCCCATCGGCAACGACTGTACCGTCTGTCATACGGTTCAGCCCGAATTTGAAGCACACCACCCCAATTCGTTACGCTTGTAAATTTGGCAATAACTTCAGCGTAAAAAACACCAACAGGGCAGCCAGATGGTTGCCCTGTTGGTGTTCAGGGTCATAGTGCTCCCCTGTTGTCGAATCGGTGCAGGGCTTCGGAGGGCATCATACTTAACACCATGGATAGATGATGTCCCCTTGAAATGAATGACCCCGCAGCAAGCTACGGGAGTATCGAAATTCTGTAGGGTGGGCAACTGCCCACCAGATTTTGCGTCACCAATCACAGGTGGTGGGCGGTGCCCACATGTGATTAACGCGGCAAGCCGCGGGGAATTCGACCCAACATTGATTAAAATCCTCTTTCTCTGTATTGCCAGTACACAATAAACAGCCCCCTGGACGGACAGCAACCTCTTTTGTTTCAGATATCTGGCGGTCAATTCCGACAAATGACCATTATTCGTGTAGAATGTATAGCAACTGGAAAAATTCGAGAAAACTTTGATGCTTTCGTAAACACTCATGGAATGGCGATACCATCAAGCTTTGGTTAAGACGATGAATCTTAAATAGTTCCGTCGATTCAATGATGAAGAGAGGGTAGCATGTCAGAATTTATCAATAAGGCAGAAATTGCGCGGCTTTCTCACGCGAATGCCGAACTGAACGAAGAGATTGAATCGTTACAAAATGAATTGCAGCACCTCAGATCTGAGCTGGAAAATCTCAGAGAGATCCCCCCAGACGAAATAAAACATCTTAAGGAAAAAATCGCTGCAATCGAACAACGTGAAGCAGACTATAAACAACGCATAACATTAATCAGCAAGGAAGCGGAAGGGACCAGAAACACCGACAGACTTGTTGAACAATTCTTTTCCACTTTACAGCTGATGGATGCCGCCCCGGTCGCTGCCGTAATCGAGAAGAGCTACAAAAACAAACAGCGCTCCAGAATAATCATCGCCTTTCTTCTTGGGGCTCTGGTCGCTTTAGCTGCATGGCTCACCACTGTGCTTATGCTGAGTGATGGAGGAGCCGACACGATTTATAATAACTTTCTCAAGCAGTTCTCCACCCTCATGGGTATTCACTGAATGACCCGGCAGGCCCCGGATCTCGAGGCCTGCCGTTGCAAGGGGCTAGTCTGTTGCCGGTTCTTTGTTCATCCCGGAAACCATTGATCCAACCATTCCGAATGTCCATGATGCGTAGGCATGAATCATGGCGAAAAGTACCATTCCGAGAGAGAGAACCAGGTGGATGAAACGTGTCGCCGCAGCGGCATTGCCGAGTCCGGGCAGGATCGCCAGTGACACTCGGTTGATAAAGTTAAAGTTCTCGGGGAAGAGCAGTGCCAGTCCGGTCAGCACCATCGCACTCCAGAGCAGGAACCAGCCCCACCAGGCTAGAACTTCTGTCGGGATAACCTTTTCCGCGTAAGCGCGTTTTTTAGAGTTGTAGCGGATCGGGCTGTGAACCTTTTTACCTCGGACGAACTGCCGGAACTCGTGGACAAAAAAATCAAAGGCTTCTCCGACTTTTGCCAGGCCGAACCATTTATACTCACCACTCATGACGAAATAATAGACAAAGAAGGTGATGGTTCCGGTCCATAACATGGCGATGACAATGTGGAAATTTCTCGCCAGTCCACGTCCCAATACCGCCAGAGGGATGTATTCGCTGACACCCAGCCCCGATACGATCAGTAAAATCACCTGAAGGGCGATGGCCCAGTGAAGAATCCGGTAAAGCGATGTATGGCGTTTGACTGTGACCATATTATTCTTCATCGTTGTCCTCCTTGTTCATGCGGCTGGCGACCGCGTGCCCACCGATGCCAGCCGCTGTGCCAATAACAGCCGCTCCAGCCCAGGTGCCGATTTCAACGCCATAAGCAGTGTTCAGCTTGTTTTCTCCTTTATGGATCAGGTCTTCATCATGGCAGCTGCCACATTCCATCGCTCCGCGGGTGAATTGACCTGTTTCGTATTCTTTCCCTTTAGAGTGGCAGGTACGGCACTCGGCGGTTTCCTGGGATAGGCTCATCGGGAAAACAGTCGCAAGATTGCCGTCCATAGATGCGTTGAGCATTTTGACAGTCATCGCTGCGATATCACCGGTAATCCGCCCGCACCGCTCAGAGCGCTCTTTCGAACCACTGGCGTAGCCCGATTTCTCACACCAGGTTCCGACACTGACGTGGCACAGGACGGAGTCGCCGACGACCTGTGGCAGTGCTTTGCCCGACTTGTATTTCGGTGGATAGAACTCTTTGTTTACTGCGTACTGATTCGATAAGTCGGTAGGGAATCCTTCTGTTTCGTAGTAGCGCAGAAGTCTTGGAATCAGTTCTTTCTTCACCTCTTTGAAAGGAACGGCTATGTTCATCAGGGATGCTGCACCGTTGGGAGCACCACAGAGAGTTCCATAATTGCCGACACCACCGACGCCGTACTGCATGAATGCCTGTGGCAGATGTGCCCCGCCTTTCTTTTTATTTTTGAGGTAGTCGATGACTTCTTCTTTTGTCGGCATCGCAAGTGCTGTATAGGGGTAGCCGACCGTTTCCTTGAGGGCGGTGACGAGGGCCCAGAAAGCCCCTCCTGCACATTCAAAGGCATAATACCCGAGATGGCCGAGCTTCCTCAGTTCTTCGGGATCAAGCTTTGCGTAGCCCCAGGGAAGAGGGGGGAGCTCGACCTGCTGGCTGGCTTCAGCCTTTTGTGTGTTGACGGCTCCGCAGAGGGTCGCTCCAGAGAGGATGGCTGCACCTTTAATGAATGTTCGTCTACCCAATGTTTTCATCTTTTTCCTCCTGTTGACACGGTGTTGTGGCAATTCAGTTGTTTCGAATCCCGATTCAATACAAAAACTGTCTTGTAATGAATTTTCTGTTGTAGACAATTTATCTCAACTTTTCTCTTTAATTCAAGTGAGTAATATTGATACAATAGTTCAAAAAGTTTGATCTATTGCGGGAGACTTATGATCTATGAAAACGACGATGAAGCAACTCCAGGTGTTTACGTCAATTGCCAGGAACGGCAGCTTGAAAATGGCTGCAGAAGAAAGATTTATTACTCAACCTGCTGCCAGCATGTCTTTGTCGGAACTAGAAAAGCAATTGGGGGAGAAGCTGTTTGACCGTGTCGGCCGCCAGCTTGAATTGAACTCTTTGGGGCGCACTCTTCTACCGAAAGCGCTGGATGTGCTGGAACGGGTTAAGGAAATTGAAGAGATTGCGCAGCATGTCGAAGCGGACGTGACCGGAACCCTCAAAGTATCCGCCAGTTCGACCATCGGAAATTATCTGATTCCACGTGTTATTGGTTGCTTTGTGCGCCAGCACCCGGCTTCCCGTTTGCTGCTGGATGTTGGAAACACCGAGCATGTCGTGAAAGAACTGCTGCATTTCAATGTTGATATGGGGTTGATAGAAGGTTTTTGTGAGCACCCCCACATCGATGTGACCCCCTGGTTTCCTGACCGCATGGTGATTGTTGCCTCTCCAGATCATCCACTGGCAAAAATCAAAGCTCCAACTGCAGAGGATATCTTCCGTTCCCAGTGGATACTCCGGGAGCGCGGCTCTGGAACGCGCGACGTTTTTGAAAGAGCACTTGGCGGACAGGCGCACCGACTCAGTGTGTTTCTGGAGCTTGGTCATGCCGAAGCGATCAAGCAGGCGGTCGAAGCCGGGCTTGGGATCAGTTGTATGTCTGTTCACGTTTTGAAGCGATCATTGCGAGAAGGGGCCACGGTTGAAATCCCGACCCCGTTCTGGAATTTGCGCCGGATGTTTTGCCTGCTTGTTCACAAGAAGAAATATCAGACCCGTATATTTAAAGAATTTGCCAGGTTTGCCTGTGCCAGTCCCCTGCAAATGCCGATCCATATCTCCCAGATATCCGGCTGTACCAGGTACAATGGTGGCGCCGACATATAACCTTCAGGCCAGCGGCTGAACATACACTTTGGAGCGAATCCACCATTTCGATCCGTCTGGAAAGGGTGATAATCTCCTTGAGTATTTTTGCTTTAAGAAATCTATGAACAGATTTTAGAATCCCACGCCGATTTACTTCCCTGTCAGTACCAGGAATGTTCAAATCAACAACGTCCCGACTAAATATGCTCATAAGGAATTTCATAAAATCAACAACGTCCCGATTTATTACTCTCCATAATTGGGACGCTCCCGCACGAGGGCTTGATTCTCGAAGGGAAGCAACTGCCTGATCGCTTTCAACTCCGGAGGCTCAGTTTCCCAGCAGGTCGCCCATACCCTTCTTCAGCAGCTCGCCGGTCTTTTCATCGAGCATTTTTTCGACCTCTTCGTTGACCCCCTCCGGCAGTTCCGCCGGCAACTTCTCTTTCAGCTTCTTGATCGTCCCTTCAACCTGACCGCGAGCTTTTCCGACCAGATCGGCCTGGATTGCATCCAGGTCCCCCAGCTCGCCTTGGAGCAATTGAGCCAGGGCCGGTGAAAACTGCGCCGAACTGTTCTGCGCTGCACTCAGTACCGCCTGAACAACCTTCTGCACAAGCTCGGGCATGGTCAAACCGTTTTCCTTGTCACCCAGGTTACGCAGTTCGATTTTCGGCAATTTCATCGTCACGTCCGAAGTCTGCCCCAACAGTTCCAGGGCCGCGTTCACTTCGACATTGTCCAGAGAAAAATATTCGACGATGAATGTTTTGCCATCTTTGGACAGGTTCTTTTCCGCCGGCTGTTCAGCTCCACCTGCCATGCTTTTAGCCCTCGCCAGCAGGGGCTGCACATTATTTTTCTTCCCTTTCTGCTCCAGGTTGATGCTGATATCACTGAGGCGGATGCGCGGCATACGAACAGTATCGCTCAGCAGCGAACCGATAGACACGGCGGCATCCCCTTGCCCCAAGCGAAGAAATGTCCGCTCCTGGAAACCGCTTGGATTGGCCACCTGGAGTCCGGTCAGGGTTGCTTCCCCTCCCCATAATGAAACATGCACTTTGTCCAGCTCAGTGGGCACGCCCAGCGCCATTTCACCCCCACGCTCAATCGCCTTTTCGGCAATCGAATCGACATAGAAGTAGGCGACGCCCCCGGCGACAACGACCAGAATGAGCAGAAAAATCAAGAATTTAAACAGTTTCTTCAGTCCTTTCATACCTTCCTCCCCGGCGAACAGTTGTCCGCCCTATGAATATGGCCAGCCGTAAGGCCGTGCTCAGAGTAACGCCATGTTTCCGGTTGATAAATTGGCGACCTGTTTGTTGGAATACGTACCGATATAAACCCCTTAGCGATAATCGGTTCCCCCCACCTGATCTGGTTCAGCATCCGACCAAATAAGGCAGATCCGGTATTGATCGTTGATCCGGATGCGGTGCTAACCCTTGCGATCACGACCGGCATCATAAAAATAGTAATGCTAACCTAAAATTGACCACCAAGAGCTTCATGCCTCCCAGGGTGGTGTCATCCCCAACCTGGCAATTTTCACGGTAAACTCCATCGCCTCGCGTGACAGGACAACCTTTTCGTCCTTGATTCGAACCCATTTCCGCTCACGACACCAGTCATCAGCCGCCTGATCTTTTCCACCAACCAGCAACGCTAATAATTCCTGATCCTGTTGTGATAAAGTCATGCGGTTAAAACGGTAATCCTTGAATGCTTCCCAAGCTACGGGAACCCAGCGGCGGACAATTTCCTCCCCGATAGTTTCAGCATATTTGCGGATTTCAAGCTGTGCGTGGGGATCCATACGAAGTGCGAGAAAGTGCAACAGGTTGTGCAGATCCATCTGCCAGAACGCTTCGGTATAGGTACTTAAGGGGAGATCTTTACGCGCCTGCTCACGGGCGACCCCCAGTTCCAACCGATCCCGATAGGCCTGTTTGGATAATTGGTGGAGGTTCTGTTCGTTTGCAGTCAGTTCTTTACCCACAGTCTGATCAAAATAACCCCCACTCCCCTGCTTGTTATCCTGAGCCTGCTGCCGCCACCGATCGGAGCTGGTCATCTGAGCCCCGTCAATGGCAATAGAATAGCGGGTGCTGTATTCGTTGACGCTGGCAGTACGATGCCGAATCCACTGCCGCCAGGTATCCATCGGCACCCGAACATGGAGTTTAAGCGTACACATCTCAAACGGGGTCGTATGGTAGTTACGCAGCAGATAACGAATTAAAGCGCGATCCTCGGAAACCTTCTTGGTCCCATCGCCGTAAGAAACCCGTGCGGCTTGCACGATTGAACTATCATTCCCCATATAGTCGACCACCCGAACGAATCCATCATCGAGAACGGGAAAAGTCTGTCCAAGTATTTCATCAAGTGCGGAGCTGGATGGACGTATTAATTGAGTTGTCACGTTATTAATCCTTTAACGATGAGAAGATGTTGCCAGCAGAGCACCAAAACCGACAAAGACTGAACCACTGGCCCGACCAAACATTTTGATCCGGTGCGGCTGCATCAACCAGTATTTTGCCTTATGGGCAAGCAAGGCGTAAAACATCAGGAAAGCAAAAGAAAAGAACATCAGGGTTGCAATTAAAATAGAAAACTGGATGGTCAACGGCTGTTCAATATGGATAAACTGCGGCAATAAAGCGGTCAAAAAAACAATCGCTTTGGGATTACTCAAAGCGACACCGACAGCCTGCATAAATATTTTTTTGGCCGACTTCTCTTCAGGGTTAAAACGACCTTGAGTTTCATTCAGATCGATCCCTTTTTGCAAGAACAGCTTCAATCCCAGATAGACGAGATATGCCGCACCGGCATATTTCACCAGGCTGAAAACTAATTCCGAGGTATTCAATAAAGCTCCCAATCCAGTCACCGCCACAATCCCCATAATGAGCAAACCAACGATATTGCCCAGAGCGGCAAATATCGATTTTCTCCAGCCGTGCAGAGTCGTATTGGTCATGATGAACAACACCGCGGGACCGGGAGTTGAGGCCGCAGCAAGAACCAGCACTAAATAGATCAACCAGGATTGTAGAGTCATTGACAATTCCCTCACGTTATAAACTGTAAAACTAACATAGTCATATCGTGCGACAAACATAAAAAAAGGCAGCCCGATGGCTGCCCTTTTTGTACGGCTTGAATTTGTATCGGATCAGCTGCTGGCAGCTCGTTTTTCGGAAACTCCCTGTGCAACAGCTTTGGTCATACCGAACAGAACCAGAACCGCAGGAACTAACTGAGCAACGATAACCAAGGCACAGAAGCCAACAAATAGCAGAGTCAAGATACCACTGCTATAGGTTTGGGCTGTATCAACAGCAAATGCAGGAGAGACAAACATCAGAGTGATAGCGATAGTCGACAGAACCGACTTGATCGGGAACATAGTTTTCTCCTTCTTCTTTGCAACGGCCTGGGTCGTTGTATTTTCTTCATATTTTTTGAATGCGTAGTTAACGGCCTGACGAATCTCTTCGTGGTTATCTTCGCCGGCAGTTTTTAACGCATGGTAGAAAATGCCTTCTTTACGGATTCGACGTTCCAAATCGATGGGCATTTCATCCGAAACCAGAATGATCGAAATATTGCGGTTACATTTTTTCAACAATGGAATCAGTTTCACAACATTTTGCTCATCATAGTGACCGTCAATCACAACAACCTGAATCTCTTTATTGACGATTCCTTCAAGGGCGTTAGCCACTGAATCGGCCTTGGTCACCTGATATTCATTATTGTCAAAGAGGCCTGCCAACTGCTCTCGTGCTTCCAGGTTTTTATTTGCTATGAGTAGACCGTTCATGATCTTCACCTTTCTCTTGAGTTCCAACTGAAATTTAGTTAGACGTTTCAACTTTTTTGCTGTCCTTGCTAACCAACCCTTTAACCATTCCAACAAACAGGATGGCTGCAGGAACCAGTTGGAAAACAACGATCAGGGCAAAGAAACCGATGAACAAGGAGAGAAGCAAGCTACCTTCACCAGCGCCATTATTGCCAGCGGCAAAGGCTGAAGAAGAAAAAGTGATCAGGGCGATTAAGGTATTTCGTAATGTGTTTTTCATGATGTCCTCCATCTATGTCTGTTTATTTAGTTTTATTTTGTCTCTTGCCACTCATATAAAGCAGTGACCGTGCCAAGTTTTCTATCAGTGCTCACTAAATCCATAACTTACTGTTTTTATTAATAAATAAAAAATCACCGTAGAGGATGAGCTAAATCACAAAAACATTTTGTATAAAAAAGAGATACACCAAGACAGGCCTAACAACCAGAAGAGAGTGCAGCAATAACAGGTAACATATTGATATTATAGTGTATAAGTCGAAACAACAGGTGTATATAAAAATATTGAAGCGGATATTTTATTTATCAGTCGGCAAAGAATCTGTTATAAAATTGTTATACATCCCTCAGCAGACAGTACGATAACTTTCCTATTGGAGCCCTGCATGCCACATTTACAATTTGAAATTAATCGAAAGCTGGTGGACAGCGAAAAAATCACCTTTGCCGAACAAGTGAGGCAGCTTTTCTCACAAGTGATGGATACCGGCACCGACCATATCAGTATTTCAATCCGCGAGTTCGACACCCATAATTTGTCTATTGGTCGGGTGGTAGAACCAGAAAAGGGAATTGCCTTAGTCAATGCCGACATCAGGGAAGGACGAACCATAGAAAAGCGCAGAACTCTGACTTTGGGATTTATGGAGCTGCTGCACAGAACCTGGGATATCCCCAAGGAACATATGTACGTCACACTGACCGAACACAAGGGGGAAGATTTTCACCTTTTAGAACGATATCTGTCTGGTTGGCAAAAAGGAGAAGATCCATTGGTGGATTGAGGACAATAGACTATTGCCGATATGGCTGGCGGGCGCGAAGTGCGGAATCGGTACAGTATAGAAAAACACCCATCCAGATCAATATGAAAGTGATCGCACTATGCCAGTCAAATGGCTCTCGGTAGACAAATACCCCCAGGCAAAAAGCGATCGTTGGTGATAAATATTGCAGGATTCCGACAGTCGAAAGTCTCAGCTTTCTGGCTGCGGCAGAAAACCAGAGCAAGGGCAAACTGGTAGCAACACCAGCACCGACCAGCCAGAAGGTCATATTGAGTTGGTTAAGAAAAAAGCTCTCAAAGAAAAGTTGCCGATAAAAAACATACCCCAACGCCGGAACAACAAGAATGGAGGTTTCTATCAGCAAACCGGGAATCGGTGCAACCTCGATTTTTTTACGTGCGTATCCGTAAAACCCAAAACTGACAGCCAGCGACAGGGCGAAAAGCGGCAGATCACCATAAGTGAAGAGGGAGTAACTGACACCTGCCAGGGCGCAAAGAATAGCAATCAACTGCAAACGGTTGAATTTCTCTCCGAGCAGAGAGTAACCGATCAGAATATTGACCATCGGTGCAATATAATACCCCAAACTGGTTTCAATAACGTGTTCGGTATTAACCGCCCAGATATAGATAAACCAATTGAAACCGATCAACAAACCACTGCAGAATAATTTTTTCAGCTTTGAAGAATCCCGAACAATCTTACCTACTTCCTGCCAGCGTTTCTGCAGACCGATGATCAAGCAGAGAAACACACAAGACCAGATAATCCGGTGACAGAGAATTTCAAAAGGGGCAACAGCATGCAACTGCTTCCAGTATGCCGGAAGAAATCCCCAGGCAACAAACGCAGCCAGACCGAAAAAGATTCCAGAAAGTTGTTGATTCATAAGAGCTCACAAGAAAAATGGTGATTAAACCGGGTGAGTATAGCATCAACAACTGAAAGAGCAGGATTTTTTCAGATCAACCCCAAAAATAATGAAGTCGTAAACCGATTACACTCCAAACACAAAAAAAGGGCCGCCAATCGGCAGCCCCTTTATGTGTTTGTGAGTTTTTTTTTTGATTAGTTCTTGGCAGCAGCCGTCTTGCGAGATCCTTGTGCGACAGCTTTGGTCATACCGAACAGGGCCAATACAGCAGGAACCAGCTGACATACAATGATCAGGGCGAAGAAGCCGATGAACAAAGAGAGGAGTAATCCGCCACCAGCTGCACTACTGTTACCTGCAGCAAAAGCCGAAGAAGAAAAAGTGATCAGGGCGATAAGTGTATTGCGTAATGTGTTTTTCATGATGTCCTCCATCTCTATGTTTAATTGCTTTTTTGTTTGCTTGTGACCTGATATAAAGCAGTGTCCGTGCCAAGTTTTGAAACATATTCCACAAACAAATCCAACTAACTGTTTTTATTGTATAAATAAATTTTCAGCAGCCTTTTATCGCTATATTTTGAAAAATACTTTGTATATCGAAGACATACACCCAGACAGGCAAAATAATAAATGAAAGGCGGGGGACAAAGTGTAATTTATTGATATTTAACGTGTTTATTAAATATATCAGGTGTATATAAAAAAATCACACCCGATATATTTAATATTTAAAAATCTGGAAGGATCTCTTCAGGATTCTACATTCTGGCTCCTGAATTCCCTACAACCAACGCGGCAAGCCGCGAGGAATTTGACCCAACATTGATTTAATCAAAGGATTTCTGCCATTTGCTCTGCAACAGGAAACAGGCCGAATAGTCCACCGGTATGAACAAAGACGATCCGCGAGCCGAAACAATCAGGGTTTTTCTGCAACTCTGAGATCATGGCATGATAGGCTTTCCCGGTATAAACAGGATCAAGAACAACACCTTCAAGGCGGGCAAGATCGCGAATAGCTTCCAGCTCCTGCGGTTGAGACTGCGCGTAGCCTCTGCCAACATAGCCGTCGATAATTTCCATATCTGCAGATGTTGCAATGGGCTGTTGAAGATATCTACCCTGAAAATCGTCCATAATATTGCCGATGACTTGCTTAAAATAATCGCTATCAGCGCAGACATTCACACCAACAATGCGAAAATCGGCCGCAAGGAGTTTATTCCCCATAACCAGCCCTGCGGTTGTTCCCCCCGAGCCAACGGCAGACAAAACCGTTGTTGGCAGCGGATCGTTATCTTGCAATTGTTCCAAGTCAGTGACCAGTTCTTCAATCGTGGCAACATATCCCCAGGCACCAAGGGGGTTAGAGCCACCTTCGGGGATGATATAGGGACAATCTCCAGCAGCGACAAGTTGTTCTGCCTGCCAGGCAAAATAATGATCACGCTGTTGGTATTGTTCCGGCGTAACCCAGATAATTGTGGCATCTGCCATACAATCAAGAAGAATATTGCCTTCCGCAGCTGGAGGTTGATCGGGATTTGAAGTCCGCAGCACCAAAACCACCTTCATTCCGAGCCGTCTCGCTGCTAAAGCAGTGGCGCGGCAATGGTTCGACTGTGCTCCACCGCAGGTAATGACCGTATCGGCTCCCAGATTCAAAGCATGCTGGAGGATGAATTCAAGCTTTCGAACCTTATTCCCCGACAGCTCGGTACCGGTGTAGTCATCCCGCTTGAAATATATTTCGGCCCCGTACTTTTGACTTAATCGCTCCATTTTTTGCAGTGGAGTTGGCGTCTGGGCGAGCTTGATCCGTTCCGGGTATTGAAATGGTACAGGCTGTGACATGGCTTAATCTCCATTATTTATTGCTGCGATCGTGATAAATTCTCTCAAATCCGAACCAAGGATATCCTGAAGCTCAACAGAGCAGTCTGGCTATTGCGTTAAGTTCACTGTACTTCATCCCCTTTACAAATTAGGCAATATAAACCTTAAAGCCCGCTCCAATTGAACGTAGAGCAAGTCCCAGAGCTGCCGTTGTTTTCCCCTTACCATCGCCGGTGTAAACCTGAACGTATCCCTGCATTTCTCCCTCAATCCTCTTCAGCAAAAGCGGGACTGTCCCGGTACGGGGGCTGTCCCAGGCTTTTGCGGTGCGACTCACCTCAGTTTTATAATCCGCAAACATCTGGGACAGCCCCCGATGAAACTGGGGACAGTCCCGAGTTTGCTGACAATTGTACAAAATAGTTACGAAAAATAATTATTCAATAACCCTTGCCCGTACGACCTTCCCCTGCACATTCTTCAGATCACCAAACGGACCAATGCCGGTTGCAATAGTTTTTGACTGTTGCAGAGCAAGGCGACCGGGTAGCTGCAATTGAGTTGTTCGAATTGTTCCCTGAGCATCCCTGAATTGAACAATAAAGCTGACATCGGCAACTGTTTGCCGAGTTCTATTATTAATCTGTACCAGTAGATAGTTACTCTTATCACGTCCCAATCTCATTTGTAGATATTTGTGTGGATTGTCGGGAAGATCAAGTCGGATCAGTGAGTTGTTTGCCGCCTTCCCAGCTGCTGAATTGGAACCTGCCGCCGCAGAGAAATATTTTTTTGCCGTGGTGATATCTCCTCCATTAAGGGACAGATTACCCAGAGCATTCATAGCGGGTGCTGTCGGGAGAAATTCGATACTTTTTTTCAGATCGGCTTCCCCCTGAGCCGTTTCATGGAGCTTCAAACGAGCCAATCCACGTTGTAAGTAGTAGTGGAAATAGTCACTATTGTGCTGCAAGGCACGATTATAGTTGATGATTGAATCACGGTAGCGTTGTTGCTTGAGGCGCACATCGCCACGCAATGAATGGAACAATGCTTCGCGTGGCTGCATTTTTAATGCCTTATTCGCAAACCGGAGAGCACGGTCGGTACCGCCATCACTTAAGGCTTTACGCCCCTGATCAAAAGCCTCATAGGCCTCTCGATCCCGCAATAATGGTGCAATAACCTTCAGGTAACGCTCCCGGCCAAGTTCTCCCCCTTGTGGCAGATTGGCGGCGGTGATTCGATTGGCGTTAACTCGCTCTTGTGATGGCGGATGACTGGCAAACAGACCATTGAGCCAATTTGAATCACCCCCTTTAGATAAACGGACAAAAGTCTGTTGCAGTTTGACCGCGGCACGGGGATCATAACCGGCTCGAGACATATACTTCATGCCGTAAAAATCGGCTTCACTTTCGGCGCCACGACTATATTTTTTAGTAATCAGCTGAGCGCCAATCCCCGCAGCACCAACTGCCATCTGAGCATATTCACTATTTTGCGAAGCCATTCCGGCTGCCAGGATAGCTCCCTGCAACAGCACCCCCCGCTCCATCCCTTTGGCACCGTGACGAGCAGCAGCATGAACAATTTCATGAGCAAGTACGGCAGCAAGCTCAGCCTCACTCTCAAGTTCAACCAGCAAACCACGATTGATGACAATTTTACCCCCGGGCAACGCCCAGGCGTTGGGGGTAGAATCGTTGATGACATTGAACTCATAGGGAAGTTTCCGGTCACTCACTGCCGCCAGTCGTTGCCCCACCCGTTTGACATAAGCGACAACTTGCGGAGCCGTATTATAATCCCCCCCTTGCATCTGTCGACTGGGGAGATATTGCTTCGTGCCAAGACCGATCTCTGTCGATTCCGGTACTAATGCCAGCTCATTCTTCCCGGTCACCGGATTCACAGCACAACCCGTCAGCCAGAGCAGCATAACCAACCAGATCAATAATATTTTTTTATCCATTTTTCCCCCGTCCTCTATATAATTGATGATGATTTATCAATTGAGGATATCATATTTTCCAACTGCAGATAAAAAAAGAGGTGACCATGAAATATTTACCCTTATCATTCCTGATTGTTCTTTCCCTGCTGATCACCAACTCTTTTGCAAAACCAACCGAAGTGATCCTCTACCCACAGGGAGCCACAGTCTCAGAGCATGTCATCATCCCCCAGGATGCAGAGTTGACTACCCTGTTACTGCCGCATGTAGCAATCCCCGAATCGTTAAAGTTGGTCCTCCTGAAACCATCCAAACAGAAAATCTCTGCCATTGAATATGAATCGGTGTTGCCAGACGACTCTGCGTTTCAGGAGTTGAGGGAGTTGATTTCCCGACTGGAGCAGGAAATTGATGCTATTGATGATCAGGTTCAATCACAAACGCTGGCACTTAATTATTGGCAGACCCAGCGGGACCTCCCGGTAAACACCCTGGATGATGCCCGTGAAATGGGCAAAATCATTCGTGATGAAAGCATTGTGTTACTACAAGCGACCACCCAGTTGCGGCAGCAAAAAACCGAGCTTTCAAAACAGCTTCAGGAAGCTCAGATTCAGCTGAAGAAAAAAACCGGAAACAGCCAACGCAACTGGCGGGTATACGTCAGACTCTCGCAGCCAACGACAGCAGATATCAAACTGGCTTATTCCTACCGTATTGGTCGTGCAGGCTGGCAATCGAGTTACACTCTTAATGCCCTCCCCGGTCAAAATCAAGTCGAGTGGATCTGGACTGCGAAAATTATGCAGCAAACCGGTATCGACTGGGATGGAGTCGCCCTGAAAATTGCCACAGCCGAGCCGGTTTTCACTTTGACTCCCCCAAAAATCCGACCTTGGGAAATTCATGAGGAGCAAGAGTTCAGACCCCGTGGTAACAGGAAAGTCATGACGATGGCCATGCCACAAGAAATGGCGATGGATGCGGTTCCGGCAATGGCAGCTCCACCTGCTCCACCCAGGATTGAAGGACAATTATTTGATATCTATGATCTTGGGCGGGTAGATATTGCCTCGGGAAAAGAATCTCGCATCAAAATCAGAGAAGGAGTATGGGCAGCAGAGTTTAGCTACCTGGTGCGACCACTGCAGTCAGAACAAGTTTTTCTGGAAGCCAATCTCGATCTCATTGAAAATTTTCTCCCTCTCCCCAAGGGCATGGCTTCAATTCAGGTGGATGGAGTCCATGTCGGCCAGCGCAATTTTTCTCTGCACGAAAAACAGGATATCTCCATGAGTTTCGGCAGTGATCCGAGTGTCGTTGTTGATGTCCAAACTGATCATGTCGCCGGAGAGAAAGGGTTGCTGGCAAGAAAAAATATCTATAACTGGAATTGGACGGTCAACTTTACAAATCATAAAAGTTTTGCCGTTGATCTGAAGATAGAAGATTCCTACCCCCATTCCGGACATGAGAAAATAGTGTTAAAAGAGTCCTTCTCCCCACCTCTTCCGGCTCGGAAAAAGGATCTACTGATCTGGAATCTGACTATTCCACCACAAGGTGAGCAGTTGATTAATTACGGTTTTCAGGTCACTTATCCGGAAGATATGCCGGTGTCACTGGGACGCTGAAAGTCAATTCAGAACACAAGAGACCCAGCAAAAACGGGACTGTCCCCGAATGGGGGCTGTCCCAGTCTTTTGCGGCGCAAACCACAGCAGTTTCATTGCCCGTAAATTTTTTCTTTGTTATAGGCACATAGCAGTAAGCGAAGGATCAAGCACATTTTCAACGCAAAAAGGGCAGCCATTGGCTGCCCTTTTTGTCTATTTACGCTTTATGCGATATTTTAGTTCTTGGCAGAAGCCGTCTTGCGAGTTCCTTGAGCGACAGCTTTGGTCATACCAAACAGGGTCAATACAGCAGGAACCAGCTGGGCAACGATCAACAGGGCACAGAATCCGACAAACAGAAGAACCAGGATGCCACTGTTATAGGTTTGAGTTGTATCTACGGCAAAGGCTGGTACGGCGAAGAGGATCAGGCTGAGTGTAGTGATGATTGCTTTCATGGTGTTTCTCCTTTTAAAAATTGAGTATTATTTTTATAGTTTTTGTTGCGTAGCGTCCTAGTGAGTTGCCACTTCTTTACTGTCACGTCCGAACAGTCCTTTAAGAACTCCGATCAACATGATCGTTGCTGGAACCAGCTGACAGACAATGATCAGGGCGAAGAAGCCGATGAACAGAGAGAGGAGCAATCCGCCACCAGCTGCACTACTGGTACCTGCAGCAAAAGCCGAAGAAGAAAAAGTGATCAGGGCGATAAGTGTATTGCGTAATGTGTTTTTCATGATGTCCTCCATCTCTATGTTT
>LLYT01000028.1 GCA_002049545.1 Deltaproteobacteria bacterium tcs-42
CCGGATGCGGGAAAACCGCATGTCCGGTGGCAACGGAGGGCTTGGTCTTGGTGACAGGGCCATTCTATTCTCTGATTATTCACCACCACGACTGATAGGGGCTTGTGTGCCCATGGAAAGGGCGTCTGTCGCCACGGACGGCGCAAAGTGGCCCTTGGAATGGGTGCCTCAAGGCATTGCTGAACAGTTACACTCAGATTACGATTTTCTGCAGCTGTTCAGGTGCTGCCTGGAGTAGCTTTCCAATTTTATCGGTATCTGGACCGCCCGCCTGCGCCAGGTCGGGGCGGCCACCGCCACGACCGCCGACGATTTCGGCCAGTGGTTTGATCAGGTGGCCTGCTTTGACTTGGTCGGTGAGATCTTTAGTGACAGCCACCAGCAAGGCCACTTTGCCATCCGCATCAGACACCAGAACCAGGACGCCGGAACCAAGCTTGTCACGGAGTTGGTCCGAGAATTCGCGCAAATCTTTTCCGCCCACCCCGGGAATCTTGACCGCAAGTAATTTGATATTCTCAACCAGTTGGACTTGATCGATCAGCTCACCACTACGATCGGCGTTGGCCTTTGCCTGTAGTTGTTCAAGCTCTTTTTCCACTTCTTTGTGCTGTTCCAGGAGTTTTTGCAGCCGCAGTTCGAGTTTTTGTGGGTCGCTTTTGACCAAATCTGCCAGGCGTTGCAGGGTCTGTTGTTGTTGCTGAACTTGAGTTAATGCTGTCGCTCCAGTCACAGCTTCAATCCGGCGGACACCGGCTGCGATCCCGGCTTCGCTCAAAATTCGAAACAGACCGATGTCGCCAGCGGCATTGGCATGCGTTCCACCACAGAGTTCCATGCTGTAATCACCAATATTAACCACCCGGACGAGATCTCCATATTTCTCCCCGAACAGTGCGATGGCACCAGCTTCCCGGGCGGCATCAGCACTCATTTCGCGCTTCTCTACCTGCGCATTGATGCGGATCTGCTGATTGACTTCTTCTTCTATTTTGTTCAGCTCTTCTGCTGAAACCGGTGAGAAGTGGGTGAAGTCAAAGCGGAGTCGTTCCGGGGTCACCAGCGAGCCTGCCTGCTTGATATGTGCGCCAAGGATTTTCTGCAGGGCTGCTTGTAACAAGTGAGTCGCCGTGTGATTGAGAATGATGTGTTGGCGCCGTTCTGAATCGACCTTGATCGTTGCTGTGGCTCCTTTTTTGATTGCCCCGGTGACAACTTCACAAACATGGACATAAATTTCAGGGAGTGGTTTTTTTGTTTCTATCACTCTCAGGGTGGCCTCATCTGTCACTATTTCGCCGGTATCCCCGACCTGTCCACCCGATTCGCCATAGCAAGGAGTGGTTGCGTTGATAACTTCGACTGTTTCTCCGCAGACCGCTTCTTCAACCAGTTCCCCCTGGCGGACCAAAGCGAGGACTTCACCCTGGTCTTCCAGTTTTGAGTAGCCCGAGAAATCGGTTCGGATTGCCTGCTCACTGAGTTGTTTATAGATTGCTGAAACGGCTTCTTCTCCTGAGCCTTTCCAGTGTTTCCGGGCTTTAGCTCGTTGCGCCTCCATACAGGTTTCAAATCCTTCTTCATCGAGGCTATAGCCATCTTTTTCAACGATATCAGCAGTCAGATCAACCGGGAATCCATAAGTGTCATAGAGCTTAAAGACGGTTTCTCCCGGGATAACGGTCTTTTTATCTGTAGCTAATCGGGCAATTTCTTCCTGGAGAATACGTAACCCATTTCCCAGAGTCTGAATGAAACGTTCTTCCTCATTGAGGACAACTTTGACGATAAAGTCTTTTCGCCGGGCTTCGTCAGGATAGGCATCGGCCATTGATTCAAGGACAAAAACAGCCGTTTTGAACAGGACCGGATTTTCCAGGCCAAGCATTTTTGCATGCCGCATGGCGCGGCGCATAATCCGGCGCAGAACATAGCCACGCCCCTCGTTGGAGGGTAAAACCCCGTCGGCAATCAAGTAGGCCGTGGCACGGCTGTGATCGGCGATGACTCGCATGGAGACATCATCTTCATCGCTGTCTCCATAGGTTTTTCCTGAAAGTTCTTCAATATAAGCAATGATCTTGCGGATCAGGTCGGTATCGTAGTTGGATTGTACTTCCTGCATGACGGTGGCGAGGCGTTCCAGGCCCATGCCGGTGTCAACGGCCGGTTTTGGTAGTGGTACGAGGGTTCCATCTGGCTGGCGGTCGAACTGCATAAAGACGTTATTCCAGATTTCCATGTAGCGATCACAGTCGCAACCAACGGTACAGGTTGGTGAATCACAACCCACTTCCGGGCCATTATCGTAAAATATCTCTGAGCAGGGGCCGCAGGGACCGGTGTCACCCATCGACCAGAAATTGTCTTCTTCAAAGCGGAAGATTCGCTCACGCGCAACTCCTTCCTGATGGTGCCAGATGTTGGCGGCTTCATCATCATCGGTATAGACTGAGACGTAGAGACGATCTTTATCCAGCCCCATTTCTTCGGTCAGAAATTCCCAGGCGTAAGCGATAGCTTCTTGTTTAAAATAATCACCGAATGAGAAGTTGCCGAGCATTTCAAAGAAAGTATGGTGGCGAGCAGTTCGTCCGACATTCTCCAGATCGTTGTGTTTGCCGCCTGCCCGGACACATTTCTGCGAGGTTACAGCACGTACATATGCACGTTTTTCATCACCGAGAAAGCAGTCTTTAAACTGATTCATCCCGGCATTGGTGAACAGCAGGGTGGGATCATCGTGTGGAACCAGGGAGGATGAAGAAACAATCGTGTGATCACGATTTTCAAAGTATTTGAGAAAGCGGGCACGAATTTCATTTCCAGAAATCATTTGTAACGACCTTTCAGGTTATATTCTACCGTCTGCCAACAGAAGCAAGAACGTCTGATGAAATAATGAAGTTGGGATATTAGTCGAAGACGCTGGATTTGAAAAGGATTTTAAGCTTAATTCGGGCTGAAAATTATTTTGAATCTTCTTTGAGGATGGTGAATATCTGTTCCAGGGGGAATCCACGCCGCTGGAAAAAACCGATGACCCGCCGCCGCTCACGATTGTCGGCACTTGCATAGTCAAAGTTGGAAAAGCGACGCTTGAGTTGATCGCGCAATAGTTCGGTGGAAGAAAGTTCGCTTTCGGCTGTTTCCAGGGCTTGATGAGCAATCGCTTGATTGATTCCGCGCCGCCGTAGATCAAGCAAGATTTTTCTGCCAACACCCCGACCGGTGCGCATCAGGATACGGGCCCGTTCTGCGGCATAGCGGCTATCATCCAGATAATTATATTCGCGACATTTCTCGATGGCAGACTCTATGGCAGATAAAGAAAAACCGAGCTGTTCCAATTTTTGTCGCAGCTCGGTTTCACTTCGATCGCGCCGGGTGAGGAGTCGCAAAGCGGCGGCAAAGGACTTGGTCGTCGATTCCTCGTTGCGATTTGAAGAGGCTGACAGGTTGTTAGAAGCGTTCGATTTCGACCTGTCCATCGGCATCCAGCCCTTCATTTTCATCGACCTGAGAATCTTTTTCTTCCTGTGCTTTGCCACGCTCAAAATCACCCCAGGAACCATCGGATGTGGAATCAATTCCCGAGAATTTGAGTTTAAAGTCATCGGGGTTGGAGCTTTGACGGAGTGCTTCATCGTAACTGATAACTTCTCTCTTCACCAGATCCATCAGTGCCTGATCGAAGGTTTGCATACCGTAGGTGGTATATCCTTTGGCGATGGTATCCCTGAGCAGGACAGTTTTATCCTGATCATCAATCAATTCACGAACCCGCCCTGTGGAGGTCATCACCTCTACGGCGGCAACCCTTCCGGTGCCCTCAATCCGTGGGATCAGGCGTTGTGAAATAACCCCTCTTAAAACGTTGGAAAGTTGCAAGCGGACGTGACGTTGCAGGTGTGGCGGAAACATGGAAATAATCCGTGAGATTGTTTCCGGAGCATCAATTGTGTGCAGGGTTGAGAGCACCAGGTGGCCCGTTTCGGCTGCCGCAAGGGCGGTTTCAGCGGTTTCCAGGTCGCGCATTTCTCCCACCAGAATGACATCGGGATCCTGCCGTAAGGCACTTTTTAATGCGGGTGCAAAGCCGGTGGTATCAAAACCGACTTCGCGCTGGTTGATAATACATTTGCGATCACGATGCAGGTATTCGATGGGGTCTTCGACGGTGACAACGTGGGCAGTGCGGTGGCTGTTGATATAATCGATCATTGCTGCCAGCGTGGTTGATTTTCCCGATCCGGTTGCTCCTGTCACCAGGACCAAACCACGGGGTTCCTCGGCGATTTTTTTCAGGACCGTTGGCATCAGCAGATCATCAAGGGTTGCTATTTTGAAAGGGATAGCACGGAAAACTGCCGAAACCGAATTGCGCTGCATAAAAACATTGGCTCTGAAACGTCCCAAACCGGGGACTCCATAGGCCAGGTCAACTTCGTTTGCCTCTTCAAACTTAGCCCGTTGCCGATCGTTCATGATGGCTTCGCACATGCTGCGTACCGATTCAGCAGTCATTCTTGGTGCTTTTGGCAGTGGCCGAAGGTTGCCGTCGATACGGAAAACTGGTGGCAGGCCCGCCTTAAGGTGGATATCGGAGGTATTGGATTTAAGCGCCATGCCGAGAATGTCATTTAAATTCATGATCGTATCCTGTCTACTTTACAATTGAGTTCTATTAACTTTCACTGTTTTCCTGGGTCGATTTTTTTGTGCCAATGCCGTAGAGCTCACGCAGAGTTGCTTCAATTTCGTTGGTCATGTCGGGATGTTCTTTCAGGAATTGTTTGGCATTTTCTCTCCCCTGACCGACGCGCTCACCTTTGTATGAGAACCACGAACCACTTTTGTCGACGATATCATTATCAACTCCCAAATCGAGAAGGTCCCCTTCGCGGGAAATCCCGGTGCCATACATGATATCAAATTCTGCTTGTTTGAACGGGGGTGCAACCTTGTTTTTTACAACTTTGACCCGGGTTCTGCCGCCAATAATATCCTGACCATTTTTCAAGGAAGCGATCCGGCGAATATCGAGACGCACAGAAGAGTAGAATTTCAGGGCATTCCCGCCGGTCGTTGTTTCAGGGTTGCCGAACATGACACCGATTTTCATCCGAATCTGATTGATGAAAATAATGCTGCAATTTGATTTACTGACGATACCGGTCAATTTTCTCAGTGCCTGGGACATCAAGCGCGCTTGCAGTCCCATGTGAGAATCACCCATTTCCCCTTCGATTTCTGCCCGTGGAGTCAAGGCCGCGACCGAATCGATCACCAGCAGATCAATGGCACCACTGCGAACCAGCATTTCGGTGATTTCAAGCGATTGCTCACCAGTATCGGGTTGGCTGATCAAAAGATCGTCCGGTTTGACACCGAGGTGCTGAGCATACTGGATATCGAGAGCATGCTCTGCATCGACAAATGCTGCAACGCCACCCTGTCTTTGGACTTCAGCCAGAATGTGCAGGGCGAGGGTTGTTTTGCCTGAAGACTCGGGGCCAAAGACCTCAATAATTCGACCTTTCGGAATTCCACCAACGCCCAGGGCGAGGTCGAGGCTGAGAGCTCCCGTTGGGATTGTTTCGATGGCGGGCATTTGAAAGTCAGAACCAAGGCGCATAATGCTGCCTTTGCCAAATTGTTTTTCAATCTGGCCCATTGCCAGGTCAAGGGCACGGTTTCGGTTGTCGTCGGACATGTTTTCCTCCAGTCAGTTACTTTTGTAAAATCATTATTGATGCACTTGCAAAAACTCAGTCAATGGCCGTGCAAACATTTCGTCTCACAAGGCCTGGTGTTTTTTCAGGGGCGAAGGCATACATCAGGTATGTCGAGGTCCTGAAAAAATGGCGTAACACCGTGAGCGGACTTTTTTTTGCAACGCCATCATGATTGAGTGTTTTTAAATATCTCATACCTGTGTGACAGAAAAAGTCGCACTGTTGAGTTCTGGTTATGGGCGGGAAGGTCTGTATTGGTCCAGATTTGATTCCCTCTCCTTTGCCAGCTAACATTAAAACTTTTTTTTACTGATGTCGAGTCAATATTATTTTTCCCGGGTCTGTTCTTCAATTTGCTGCAGGACAAAACGGCGCAACCACTCCAGTGCCATGGTCGCGCTCATGCGCTGGATTCGACTTCGAGCCCCAGAGAATGAATATCTTTTGACATGAACTCCGGTGGCGCTTGCCAGAGAAATAAACACGGTGCCGACCGGTTTTTCTTCGGTGCCACCGTCGGGTCCGGCGATCCCGGTTATCGCCAGTGATAAGTCGGTTCCGGTGGTATGTCGTAGTCCGCTGGCCATGGCGCGAGCACAGTTCTCACTGACTGCTCCATGTTGCTGTAACAGCAGCGTTGGCACTTTCAGCCAGTCCGTTTTAGCGGAATCAGCGTAAGTCACCCCGGCTCGTTCCAGAAAAGCTGAAGCTCCCGGTTGACTGGTGAGGAGTGTGGTCAATAGCCCGCCGGTGCAAGATTCAGCCAGAGAGAGAGTCAGGCCGGCACTGGTTAATAATTTGCCGACATTTTCTTCCGGGGTTTCGTCATTCCGAGCTATCAGATAATTCCCCAGCTCCTTTAGCAACTGAGCTTCTGCCTGATCGAGTTGCAATTCAGCATCTTTTCCACTTGCTTTAAGTTTGACCAGAACAAGTGGATAGTCGAGGGAGAAGGCGACCTCAACCCCTTCCGGTAGCTGGTGGTAGGGAACCATTCGATCGACCTTTGGTTCCGAGAGACCGAACAGTTTGAACGTACGTTGGTGCAGTGGGGTTGCTTCCGGGATTTTTTGCTGTAGAAGCGGGAGAACCGATTGCTGAAACATCATTTTCATTTCTGCCGGAACTCCCGGCAGAAAGAATAATTCGCAATCTGCATGTCGTAAGCGAAATCCCGGTGCTGTACCGCCAGGATTCAGTAGTGGCTGTGCCCATTGCGGCAGTAAGGCCTGTTTTTCGTTGCTGGGGTCCATCCGGCGATTATTGCGAGAAAACCACTGATGTACCATCTCCAGGGCTTCTTCATTGATGACCAGTGGTTGTCCCAGGGCTTTTGCCGCGGCTCGAGCGGTTCGGTCATCACCGGTTGGTCCTAACCCACCGGTCACAATGACAAATTGGACGTGGTCAAGCAGGTATTCAAGTGCGGCGACAATCTCCTTTTCCTGATCTGGAACCGACAGGGAGCAACGTAGCCGGTACCCACAGGCGGAGAGGATTCCGGCAATTGTCCTGGTGTTGCTGTCAGAAATTTCTCCAGTGAGAAGTTCGTCTCCCGTTGTGAGTATGGCAATGTCGTAAGGTTGCATAACGGTTCCTAATGTTTTTTGTTCCGATTAGATAAGGGAACTGCTCTCGATAGCTTTAATCAACTTGTTTTGATGATCATAGGTGAAATTCACCATTTCACCGGAAATAATAAACCTCAATAGCTTTGTCTTCCTCCAGAAAAATTTGCAGCAGCAGGAAAATAGCTTGTTCGGTAGTTTATTCGCTTGTTCGGGCATGCTTATTTACCCCGGACTTCCCAATGGCCCCCTTTAGCGGGGCCGATACGGCAAAGCAAACCTTCTGACTTTAATTTGTTGATCTGCATTTCAACAGAACGGGTTGTTTTTCCTAATGCTTCGGCAATCTCAAGAATCGTGATTCGGTGATTCTCTTTCATCATTTCCAGGATTTTCCCCGAAGTTTTCCCCGAAGTTTTCCCCGAAGCGTGAGCTTGAGAATGTTCATAGCGGAAAATAACACGCAAAAAATTAGGACGAATCTCGAAAGCATCGCGTCCGTAATCTTCAAGAATACGGGGAACGCCGCTACCAAGTTGCTCGACAATTTCCAGATCACGGAAAACCCGCATGATCTCTTTGTTGCGGGGTGATGAATAACCGTTGAAAAAATCTTCTTCGCTCACGCCGTAGGGCAAACCACCCGCCGAGGTGATTTCGAGGCGGTCGGAAAAGAATTCGAATTTTGGGCAGGCCCCGTTGGAGTAGTCGTTATGGACAATGGCATTGATCACTGCTTCACGCATGGCGCGTCCGTGGATCATCTCTCGTTCTTCCCTCAAGGGGTAGCCAATTTTGGTGTAGATGGTGTTTTCCACATCCATCCGCTCAAGTACGCTCTTGAGTGCTTTCACGAGTGAACAGCGGCCGTAGTCGCGATTTTCAATCAGTTCCACCCGCGTGGCGTCGGCGTATTTGGCCACCTGAACGGACACCCCGTTTTCATCGGCCAGCAGGTAGGCGGCATAGTTGGGTTTCCCCTCTGGCGTCAGTAACTCCAGGTTCTGCATAAAGGCTGCGTTCAGATGGAGGTTTCTGGCTTCGTAATAGATTTTGAGCTGTTCAAAGGTCAGGTCAAGGCGAGTCGATTCCATACGGCCGATGGTGTTGCGAACCCGGCGGCTATAGAGCGATTCGATCTGTTCTTGAGGCATCGGTTCTGCCGCACTACCGACACGGATAAAGCAGCCTTTTTCGGTCATGCCGTATTTTTTCAGATAGTAGGGTTTTTCCAGGCCACCGGCGATGGTGATGCGGAGGATATCCTTACCGTTGCATTTTTCATGGATGAGGTCGAAAAGGCCCATGATGGAGGGTTGAATGTTGTTTTTGAGACGGTCTTTAACCGCCAGTTGAACCGCATCACAATCGTCCAGACCCACTGCACTTCCATCGGAGTCAATGCCGAGATAGATGATGCCGCCATCCTGGTAGTTCAGGAACGCGACCACCTCTTTTTCAAGGCTGTCGGCAAGTTGGCGTTTGTATTCTATGCGGTTGGATTCGGTCATTTGTGCTTATCCCAAAGTTTTAGTCGGCCGCTAGTGTCGTGTCGTGCATGAGATGGTGGAAAATTGCGCCGGGATTTTGCGTGTCAACAAGGCGCGGTTTTCGCTGCATAGCCGTAGCTATACAGCGGAAACCGTAACGCAATTGACGCTTAAAAGAACCAGCAAGTACCGACACTTCATGGGTGACACGACACTAGTCAAAACAACCACAGACAAAAGCGCAAGGCAATTGCAGCATAGATACCAGCCATAACGTCATCCAGGGTGACTCCAAGACCATTTTTCATCTTCCGGTCAAACCAGCTGGCTGGAGGTGGTTTGATGATATCAAAAATACGGAACCAGATGAATCCAAGGATTGCCACGGGCCAGGAAAAGGGGAGAAACGCGACGGTGATCAAATAACCTGTCAGCTCATCAATGACGATCCGTCCGTCATCCGCTTCACCATAATATTTTCCGGCAATATCACAGACCCAGAAACTTAAAAACACAATGGCAATCAGGGTGAGTAACTGCAGTGGCCAGGAAAAACGGGACAAATAATAAAAAGTTGGGATTCCTGCCAGGGTGCCGAAGGTGCCCGGTGCCACAGGGGCATAGCCAAGCCCGGCATTGCTGGACAGAAACAGAACCAGTTTGCGATAGCCCCATTGTTCGAGTTGATTTTTTTCAGTCATCGAATATCTCCCTAGCGGTTAAATCAAGTTGTTCGTAGGCAGCGGTTTCTACTTGTCGATAAATCTGTTGCAGCGGTTGATTGCTTTTACGTGACAGTTCGCGGCAGTCGTCGTATTCGGGGCTCAGGCGGATGAATTTATCAGCATCAAAAATTAATTTGACCCGCGCTGGTCCCAGTGGGGTTGTGACCGTTTCGCTCCGGCGGTTGAACCGGAAGCGATCACAACGGCTGCTGCGCACCCCGATAGCACTACTTTCACGCATAATCAGCGTCGCCAGCTCCGCCGCGTGCTCGGGGCGACAGACCACAGTTAATAGACTGCCGGGACGATTTTTTTTCATCTGCAGTGGGATGTAACCAGCGTCCAATGCGCCAGCCATAAATAACAGTTCCAGCAGATTGCCGAGCTGTTCCGGGGTGCTGTCATCGATGTGTGATTCCAGTAACTGAATCTGATTGGCACCGCTAGCGACAGAGCTGCTTTGATAAAGGATACCGCGCAACAGGTTGGGGCGATCTGTCAGTTCCCATCCGCCGACACCATATCCCGCTGTTCCCAATGATTGTGCCGGGAATGAACCGAACTCAGCCAGTTCGGCGGCAATCGTTGCTCCGGTTGGTGTGACCAGTTCTTTGTCGCTATGGCTGTCGTAGACCGGTTTGCCCTGCAGAATTTCCAGAGTTGCCGGAGCGGGAAGAGGGAGGGCACCGTGGGCACATTGGCTCATGCCGCGCGATAGTGGCAGGGGGGAACAGAGGACTTTTTCGACTCCGAGCAGATGCAAACCAATGGCCGTTCCGACCAGATCGACAATTGCATCGACAGCTCCCACTTCGTGAAAGTGAACCCGGTCGATATCGATGCCATGTACCTTGGCTTCTGCTTCTCCCAATCGGCGAAAGAACTTTCTGGCCGTCTGTTTAACCGATGGCTGCAGGTCGCACTCCGCTAACATTTTATCAATAGTACTCCAGCTACGGTGGTGGTGTGTCTCTTCACAACGGACTTGCACCCGGCATCCTTCGATCCCGTGGCGCTGCTCACGTTCAACTTCAAGTGTGTAACCGGAAATTGGCAATTTTGTCAGTTCTTGCTCCAGCTGTTGCTGCTTAACGCCAAGGTCGATCAGCAGACCGAGGAACATATCGCCGGAGATCCCGGAGAAGGTATCGAGGTAGAGAGTTTTCATGGTGGTATCTATTGACTCCGCAGGGGCGTTGCTTGCCGCGCCCTGTTTATGTTTCCGGAGAAGGGCGCGGCAAGCAGCGCCCATTATAAATTATTCCGTCTTCCGATTAATTCTATTTGCCGCAAATGCGGCACCGAAACCGTTATCAATATTGACGACTGTGACTCCACTGGCGCAGGAATTCAGCATGCCGAGCAGGGCGGCAATTCCACCGAAAGAGGTGCCGTAGCCGACTGAGGTTGGCACGGCGATCACTGGCTTGGCGACCAGTCCGCCAACCACCGAGGGGAGGGCTCCCTCCATGCCGGCAATCACAATCAGCACTGCAGCTTTTCGCAGTAAATCCTGGCGGGCTAACAGACGGTGAATTCCGGCAACGCCGACATCGATCAGCTCTTCAACTTCATTGCCAAGCATCCGGGCGGTAACCACCGCTTCCCGGGCGACTGGCAGATCCGAAGTGCCGGCACAGATAACCAGAACTTGACCCTGTCCGGTGATTTCTATTTTCTGCTGTACCAGGCAGAAGGTTTGTGCATCGACATCGTACTCCCCTTCCGGGAACTGGTTATATAGTGCCGTCCCTTTTTCGTCATTCAGGCGGGTGACAAGGATATTGCAACCTTGTTTTGCCATGGCTGCGAGGATCGTCCGGAGCTGCTCCAGGCTCTTGCCTTCACCGAGAATAACTTCAGGAACCCCCTGGCGTAATTCTCGATGATGATCAATCTGGGCGATTTCGAGGTTTTCAAACGGGAGTTGCTTCAGCTGCTCAACACCGTCATCAACACTGATCTGGCCATCGGCCAACGATTGGAGGAGGCGGGTCAATTCTTTGTTATTCATAGGTCAAAGTCCAAGCTCATCAGAAATGCCCTGCATCGCTTTGAGGCAGAGATCACAAAAGTCGGGGATGGTTAAGCCAATCAACTCACATTCGGCAATAATCTCCCGATTCGCTCCGGCAGCAAATTGTTTTTCCTTGTACCGTTTTCGTACCGATTTCGGCTTGACGCTGCCCAACTTTTTATCTGGATAAACCAGGGCCGAGGCAATGATCAAGCCGGTAATGGTTTCTCCAGCAGCCAGCGCATGGTGAAAGGGTTCACTCCGTTTGTCATCGTGGGCGTGTTCGTTGTGCATCCTGATCGCTTCGATGATGTCCTCGGCGACCCCTTCTTGCCGAAGGATACGTACGGTTTCGTGGGTGTGGCGGGAGAGATCATCCAGAGTCAGTTCGACATCGAGATCGTGCAGTAACCCGGTTAGACCCCAGAGTTCTTCATCTTCCGAAAAATGGCGCGCCAGAGCACGCATGACCGCTTCGCTGGCGAGGCAGTGTTTTATCAGGTTGGGGGGGAGATACTGATTGAGAAGTTCCAGCGAACGCTCGCGGGTGATACCGTAGTCCATTTGTATTCCTCCAGTTTTGATAGTCTGCTGAATCATAACAAAAAACTGGTCACGAGGCAGAATATTTCTCAATTGACCACTCACTGATGCTCAGGGTAGGTTTGATGGGGGGGTAAAAAGTTCGTAAGGGTGTCTAAGATATTAGTAACTATTCATCATCACTACTGATAGGGGCTTGTGGTACCCATGGAAAGGGCGTCTGTCGCCACGGACGGCGACAGTCGAACGGCCATGGACGGCGCAAAGTGGCCCTTGGAATGGGTGCCTCAAGGCATTGCTGAACAGTTACAGTTATAAATCTTTTCTGGAGATGTTTGATCGATGGATGAATTAGTAGAAGAGACTTTGCCACTGAGTAAAACCAAAAAAAAACAACAGGCAAAGCAAGTTGAGCTGCTTGCTGAGCAACTGGTCGGCCTCAGTGATAAACAATATTTGCAGCTCGATCTTCCCGCTACGATTGCTCAAGAAGCTGAATCGGCTCGTATGACCAGGGGGCGCAGTTCGCAGCGTCGCCAGCTGAAGCATCTTGCCGGAATGATAAGAAAATCAGAGGATGTTCTGGAAAATCTGGTCGGGCAATTGGCAAATCTTGATCAGGTTGCGCGAAGGGAGAAGAAGCAATTCCATCAGCTGGAAAAAATGCGTGATCGACTCTGCGATGCGGATAGTTTTGCACTTGCATTTGATGAAATGGTTGAGTCGATTCCCGATATCGATCACAAGGCGATCTCTCGTTTGGCTCGGTCAGCTCAGCAACATGACGATCGACGCGCCTACCGGGAAATATTCAGGCGCTTGCGGGATGGAGGCGAATAGAATATCAACCAATGATATCCAGCACGGTATCTTCCATAGATGTACTGATGTTCAAAGCTTTCAGGTTGGCTTCGTAGGCATGCCTGGTGGTGATCATGTCGGTTGTTTCCTGAACAAGATCAACGTTGGACATCTCTTCCAGTGATCCATCTGGCTGATTTATCATTGTGCCGGGGGTGTTGACGGGTTGGATTTTTGCGCTGACGGCTCCGTTTGAACCTTCTTCCAGAATCGTCACAGATTTTTTGAACTCTCTGGTTTCGCTGTTGGCGATATTGTTGGCCGTGACGCTTTGTTTGGTTGACAAGGCATTCAGGGCTGAAATGCTATTATTGATTGAGAGAGGCATGGTTTAACTCCTTTCAACGGATCTCCAGTATACTCCTTTGCGCTGAAATTTGTTAAAAATAATTTGATGAATCAAATCACTTGATATCTTAAGCTTTTTCCCGGTTTTTCGTGAGATTTTAAACGTCAATCAGCTTTGCAACTTTTTCACAAATATATCGTGCAATCGGCATGGCCGATGTGGCGGCCGGGGATGGTGCATTGCCAACAATCAAGGCCTGTTTGCTTTCGACAAACAGAAAATCATCCAACGTTGTTCCATCGGGTTTGACCGCCTGAGCCCTGACCCCGGAGGGGTAGGGGAGCAGATCTTGAAGTTTGATCCTGGAGCAGTAACGGTTGACCAGTTTGAGGTAGCCCGGTCGGTAGATCGAGTTTTTTAATTCATTCAACGTTGCCTGAGGGTATTTCATGACCAGTTTATAAAGACCGGAATAGCTGAACATATCGACCATATCGCGGGCATTCATGGTCCAGCGGCTGTAGCCCTCCCGGGCTAAAGCCAGGGTGGCGTTGGGGCCGACAGTCAAAGAACCGTCGATCATCGGGGTCAGGTGGATGCCGAGAAATGGCAGGTCGGGATTGGGAATCGGGTAAATCGGGTGAGTGACGATATCACTCAGGGCTCCCGGGAGTTGAAAGTACTCACCACGGAAAGGGAGGATTTTGAAATCTGGTTTCTGCCCCAGCATACGGATGATGCGATCCGAATGAAGTCCGGCACAGCTGATCAGGAACCTGCCATGAAAGCGCCCCTGAGTGGTCGATACTTCAACATCCCGGGCTTCTCTTAAGCTGGTCACCCGGCAATTTGTCTGGATTTTTCCTCCAGCGGCAACCACCTGCTCGGCGAGTTTTTTCGTCACTTCGGCAAAGTCGACAATTCCCGTTGTCGGCACCCAGGTTGCTGCAACGCCGGTGACGTTTGGTTCCATCTCTTTAAGTTGTTTTTGATCCAGTTTTTCCGTTTCAATTTCATTGAGGCGACAGCGTTCGAGCAGATCCTGCATGTTCTGTATATCTGTTTCATCGGTTGCCACCAGCAGCTTCCCTGTAGTCTTGAAAGGAATGCCGTGTTCGCTGCAGAACGCTTTGGTTTCAATATTGCCGGCTCGACAAAACTGCGCTTTGAGGCTGCCGGGGGCATAGTAAACTCCAGCGTGAATAATGCCACTGTTGCGACCCGTCTGGTGAGTGGCCAGACGCAGCTCTTTCTCCAGCACCAGGACACTGGCATTATTGAATTGCAGTTGTAGCTGACGAGCTGTTGCCAGACCGACAACCCCTGCGCCGATGACAATAAAATCGTAATTTTTCATGGAATAAATGTCCAGCTTTCAGAAGCTTGTCGGACTATTCAAATATGGGCCGAAAGATCGAATTTGCAGCCAGTGCATGGATAGTCCGACAGGCTCCTTACTAACGATTTAGAGTTTCTCTATTGGTAAGATCTTCAAAAAAATCTGTTGGTAAATTTTGATCGCGTCGCCATCCCATGAGGTTTTGCCAAAGCATCAATTTTAGCCACCAAAAAACGTTTCCCCTGCCTTTGGTTTTGATCCGAATTTAACAGCTCTTTATCCTCTCAAAAAGTTTTTTTTTCTTCTTGGTATGGCGTCGTTATTCCTGATAATCCTGTTTGGTTTTTTCCATCTGCTCGGCGTAATGGGCAAGCAGGGTGCGGCGTGACATCATGTAGAGAACTTTTGGTGGAACTTCGGAATCAACCACCGGTATTTCATCAAGATTACGGGCGGTCAGTTTTTTCATGACGTCGGTCAAGTGTTCATCGGGTGTGGCGGTAATCACATTTTTTGTTGCAATGTCACCGGCAATCACCAGAGTTGGAGGGATATCTTCATTGAGAATGCGGCGGATATCGGTCATCGAAAAAATCCCGACCATCAGATTATCGCCATTAACAACCGGGTAATAAGTGGTTTTTGCCGGGGCAATTTTATCTAAAATTTCAGGGAGTGTCATCCCCTCGGGAATCAACGTTGGCTTACGCCCTTTTCTGGACAGGCTGCGAATCTTGATCCCTTCAAGAATGTCGATGACAAAATCGCCCAGATGAGCTGGTGAATCAAAGCGACAGGCAACTTGTTGTTCGTAGATGCTGTTTTTGCGCATGACGATCATTGCAACGACACAGACCAGCATCAATGGTGCGAGCAGACCATAATTGCCGGTTAGTTCGCTGACCATGATCAAGGTTGCAATCGGTGCATTGGCGACACCGGCAAAGAACCCTGCCATACCGACCAGGACATAGGCACGCGGATCTTGAACCAGCATCGGAAACAGAATCTCAGCGGTCGCACCAAAGGTGCCGCCGAGCATTGCTCCGATCACCAGGCTGGGGGCAAATACCCCTCCTGACCCCCCCGATGAGATGGTCAGGCTGGTGGCAACAACTTTAGCCAGGGCAATGACCAGCATCACCCAGAGTGCCATCTGACCGTAGAGGGCAGCCTGAACCCAGCCGTAACCCGATCCGAGTACCTGCGGGACGAACATGGCTAAAATTCCCAGGAGTAACCCGCCCAGAGCCGGCTTCAGCCAGTCTGGCATGGCTAATTTCCGGAAAGCATCCCGCAGACCGTAAAAGAATTTGACGTAGACAACACCAAACAGGGCACAAATGATCCCGAGGGCAAGATACAGCAACAGTTCTAGGGGGCGTTCAAACCGGAACAAGGGAGTGTCGAGGAGTGGTTTCCAGCCCGTGACGGCTCCAAACAGGGAATAGGCGATAATTGATGAGATAATACAGGGGATCAATCCCTCATGTTCAAAATCGGGGTCACGATATAGAACTTCAGCGGCAAATAGCGCTCCACCAAGGGGAGAGCGGAATGTGGCACCGATACCACCCGCCATGCCAGCCATCAACAGCAGGCGGCGGTCTTTGGCAGAGAGGCCCAGCCTGGTTGAGACAAAGGAGCCGAACCCGGCTCCAATCTGAGCAATTGGTCCTTCCCGTCCTGCCGACCCGCCGGTGCCAATGGTGACAACTGAAGCGATGGTTTTGATAATCGGCACCCGACCACGAATGACACCACCTTTACGGTGGAATGCTTCAATGGCGCCATCGGTTCCATGCCCTTCGGCTTCCGGGGCAAAAGTATAAACCAGCCAGCCAGAAATCAATCCACCAAGTGCCGGTAACAAAAACAAACACCAACGGTAGGGGACGGAGAGGTTGTCGATATAGTGAGTGAAGGAACTTTCTGGAGTCCCTTCCAGGGGGGGGTGGAAATGACCAATTTTCCCCAGCATCAGATGTTCAACGCTGTTGGTCGCAAAGTAGAAAGCCAGGGCACCACCGCCCGCAACAATGCCGACCGGAATGGCCAGGATCAGTAACCGGAAACCAGTTCGTTCAAGTAACTTGAGAATTTTAGGAGTTATTTGCATGGAAGCAATCAGTCAATAAAAATATCAAAAAATCTTGCCATCTTGTTTAACAGTTTCAAGAGGTTGGAACAAGCGTAGATTCTGTCCGAATCTCGATTAAGGTGCTTTTTATGGTTTTTCCCGGAGTCGATTGGCTGCAGCAGCTACTTCATAAAGTCTCGGCATGGCCAGATGGCCGGTTTTCCATGGAAACAGGAGGTCAAGGCCCTGCTGTTCAACGTCCTTTAATGCCTGTTGCAGGGTGGCGACCAATCCCGATTTTTGTTGTCGGTTTTGACGATGGCACCAGGCCAATAACAGTCCTATGGCTTCTGTTTGTCCGCGGTCAAGCAGCTGTTCAACGTGAGACAGATCGACCCTTTGCTGCCCATATTCCAACAGGCGTTGTTCTCGCACCTGGATTTTTGCCTCGCGCTGATGTGGCAGAGGTTTTATCGATAAATCAATTTGGCGAAATGGTTTTTTGTGAAATGGAACTCTCTCTATTTTTTCTGGCAGGCTGTCCCCGGCCAGGGCACGAGCTTTTTTTGTGACATCAAAGGTTTGATAATTATCCATCATGATGACCCGGTCGGCAGCGGCCAGGTAGTCACCGGAGCCGCCGGTGACGATAATGGTGGAGACCCGCTCTTTTTCATAAAGCTCACGGACCCGATGCAGCAACGGGGTGATCGGTTCCTGCTTGTCGGGGACAAGTTTCTGCATGCGATGATCGCGGATCATAAAATTGGTCGCCGAGGTGTCTTCATCGATCAGCAGGCAGGTGCAGTGGCACTCCAGTGCTTCGATAATATTGGCGGCCTGAGAGGTGCTACCGCTGGCATTATCGGTTGAAAATTGATGGGTCGTGCGGTTGCCCGGCAGCGTCGCAATAAAGGGGCTGATATCGACCTGATTGATAGCACGATGATCTTCAGCGCGGATTTTAACGGCTGAGGCAGTGGTGGCGACCAGCTCTCTGCCATCTCCGGGGATATGGTTGTAGATACCCCGTTCCAAGGCTTGCAATAACGTTGATTTACCATGAAAACCGCCACCAACGATCAGGGTCACTCCTGGAGGGACTGCCATCCCCGAAATCGCTCCCCGATGTGGCAGGGTCACATCACATTCTAACTCCGCAGGGGATTGAAACGGGATGCCGGCAGATAGAGGCTGGTCATTAATACCGCTATGGCGAGGGAGCAGAGAGCCATTAGCGACAAAAGCGACGGCATTGAGCTGTTCCAGTTGTTGGCGTAAGCTCTCCTGATCCTCGACCTGGTCAATATGCTGTTGCATCCCGGTCAGGGATCGTTGTGCCCAGATTAACCCCGCCTCGACAACCTGTGGCAGTTCTTCAAAAAACATCACCGCCGCTTCCTGCGCCAGAATGGAGCGTCCCGACCCGGGCAGGGCAAACAGCAATCGCGCTTCAAGTTGAAAATTGTCGATCAGTACTGCATTGCGGCGCAGGATTTGTTGGCCGTTAACGGCAATCTCCATTTTGCCACTGTGTCCGGTGCCACGTTCCCCTTTAACGTTTTTTCTGATGGCGGTATGAATTGCCCGGCCAAGGAAATCTTCCAGTGCCGTTTGGCGAATGCGATTACTCCAGAATTCGGGCGGGATGCCATGCTGATCTGGTGAAAGTTGAATGCTGATCCGTGATGGCAGGGCAAAGGGATCGCCCTGAACATGGTCGATGGTCAGCTGAAATGTGTTGAAAAGATAAACGCCCCGCAATTGTTTGTAGGCCTTGTAGCCCCGGCCGGAAATTTGTTGCAACAAGGCGCGGAGTTTTTCCATTTTAGTTCACCAGCCGTGGAGAAAGATACTGCCGATAGAGCTGCTCCGCGACCTGATCGGTGTTGCTGCCAGAGAGCTCAGCAAAGGTCAATAGCGGGTCGACCAATGTCAGCCCTGCGGGTTGCCAACCACTCCAGTGACATTGCTGCCCGAATGGTTGCAACACGGTGACCTCTCCTTTGGGATCTGGAACCAGATGCAATTGCAGCATGGTTTTCAATAGTAATTCGGGCTGTAAATAAAGTATCACACTTTTGGGCTGAAATTTGCTGGTCAACAGTGCCGCACCGAGTTCACCACCGAGAAGGACCTGTTTTCCGTGGGGCAGTAACTTTAACCGATCGACAATGAGGTTGACATTGTCACCCGGAGCCAGTTGGCAGCGTTGTAGCAATAACTTTGGTTTCAGGGTTTCCATATATCCGAGTTGCCACCGTTGCAGGAGTTCTTCAATAGCACTGAGTTGCCGATTCCCCTGGGCGTCGGTTGTCAGGTTGCCCCGTTTTTCCAATTCGGCAAACAGGTCACCAATGGCACCCAGGGCGATGCCGGCATCGTCGGCAAGGGATCGATAGGTGGCATTGACCGCCTTGGGATTGTGCAACAACAGGTAGATCAGTTTGAGTCCGGCGGGGCGAAACAAACGATCAGCTCCGGGTGGTTTCTGGGGATGCTTTTGTCCACCGATCTCGATATAGAGAGGCATCTGATTCAGATAGAGATTGCCAGCGCAATCGGCATACTCAATCTCTTTTTGTTTAAGTCGCGCTGCCATCTGCGGGGAGATGTAATGGCTGACCAGCAATGGACTGGAATTTAGTGGTGCCGGGGAGGTTTTAATTTGATGAATCACCAGATCGGCAAGGGCTGGGGTCAACTTTGGAACAACCTTGATATAATAGTGATGATCCCCCCATGGTCCGGAAAGGCGAAAGGTTCCTGCAAAAGGGCCACCAACTTTTTGCAGCATAAATTCTATAGTAGCCTGTGGAATAGTACGAATCGTTTTGATGCTGTCATGGATGATCTGATCATCCTTTAACAGGGGCTTTCTGGGCATAGGAACCTCAGGATTAAGAATCGGTGTTCATATAATAATAGCTGTTCATAATATATTGACTTGGAATCTATTGAACAGGCTGTCGAATGTTGTGTCAAGGGGAAGTTTGCATGGTTCTGAGAAAAACAAGAAGAAATTAAAACTATGCAAAGCATGTTTTTTTTGTGTTATTTTGTTAATAGTGTTTAAGCTTATGTTGTTATAGATTTTTGTCATTGAGGAATATTTCTGTCGGAGTGGGCGGGATTCAAGTTATGCAAAAAAAGCGAATGAAACTCATAAGGGTATTTCAACAGATCACGATTACCGCATTGATTTCCTTGTCGGTGATTATCATGTTGTTGCACATTTCAACCCGATCACGAGAGTTTGATCAACGTGCCGAAACGATGCGCCTCGATTATGTAGAGCAACAAAAAGGGCTGATAAAGCGTGAAGTCGAGCGTGCTGTTGAATTAATTAACGAGCAACTATTACATAGTGAACAAATGACCAAAACCATGGTTAAACAGCGAGTTTACGAGGCGTTTGCCGTGGCTGAACACATCTATCAGAAAAATCAAGGCATTAAACCGATCAACGAAATTCAGCAAATGATAATCGATGCCTTAAGGGCGATTCGTTTTGAGCAGGGCAGCGGGTACTATTTCATCACCCGTCTGGATGGTGTTGAGATACTGTTTGCAGACAAGCCAGATCTGGAAGGGACAAGTCTTCTGAATGTTCAGGATCCAAATGGCAAGAATGTCGTCAAAGACATGATTGAAATTTCCAGAAAATCAGGGGAAGGGTTTTATAAATATCATTGGTCGAAGCCGGCAGTTACTGGCGATGAGCACAAAAAAATTTCTTATATCAAACGGTTTGAACCC
This sequence comes from Deltaproteobacteria bacterium tcs-42, assembly GCA_002049545.1. Lineage (GTDB taxonomy): Bacteria > Desulfobacterota > Desulfuromonadia > Desulfuromonadales > Geopsychrobacteraceae > Desulfuromusa. Next base: position 20,410 of record LLYT01000028.1, read on the forward strand.
TTTGATTGGTTTATTGGAACCGGTTTGTATGTAGAAGATATTGAAGCTCAGATTAAAGAACATCTCCTCGCAACCATCAGCAAGATCCGATTCGGCAAAGATGGCTATATTTTTATTAACAGATTGGATGGCGATGCTTTAATCGCAAATGGAAAACTTATTTCTGGGAACCGAAAACTGTGGGAGGTCTTTGCTAAAAAACCGGATAAAACCAAGGCTCTTTTTGCTCAGGAGTGTGATGCCGCTTTAAAACCCGATGGAGATTATATCTACTATTCGTTGAGCAAACTGACTGAGCCCAACAAAGAATTCCCGAAAGTTTCATTCATCTACGGCATCCCTGAACTGCAATGGTTGATCGGCGCTGGTGTTTACCTTGATGATGTTGATGTGAGTATTGCTGCATTACAGGTTGAACTAGAACGGCAGCAACGCTCTGAAATACAGAATACTGTTGCGGCGACCGCGATTGTTATTGGTTTGATCTTATTGTTATTCCATCTGATGAGTGATCGGATAAAAAAAGATCTGGCTTTGTCTATCAGCCTTTTTGATCAAGTGGCGAATGAAGATAATGAAATTGACAGTGCTCAAATTTATTTTGATGATTTATTCCGGATAGCTGAGAGAGCCAACATCGTGTTGCACGATAAAAAGGTGGCACTGGAAAGGGTACAATTGAGTGAGGAGAAATATCGGGATTTTTTTAATACGCCGATGGTTGGTTTTTTCCGCTCCAGATTGTCTGATGGACTGTTTCTTGATCTGAACGAGAAAATGGCCGAGGTAATTGGCTTCCCAGCTGACGAGATTGTTGGCAAGCTCAAGGCCAGCGACCTGTTTGTCGACCCAAAACAGCGCCAGGAACTCGTTGAAACACTCAACAGGGACGGACAGATTACCGATTTTGAAGAACAGTTAATGTTTCCAAATGGTCGAATGTTTTCTTGTTCTGTTTCGGTCAAGGCTTATCCAGAACAGGGCTATATGGAAGGGATTGTTATTGATATTAACGAGCGTAAAAAAGCGGAATCATTGTTGAAAGAGAGTGAGGAACGCTTCAGAACTATGGCGGGATTGCTGCCTGAACCGATTTTTGAGTCCAATATGGAACAGGTTGTAACCTATGCCAATTTGCGAGCATCTGAGCTTTTCGGATTTACTGAAGATGATTTTGCCAGGGGAGTTTGTGCTGCCGATTTGTTTGCCCCTGAAGAGTTGCAGAATGTTGCAGAAAATACAGCGGCTCAATTTCGCGGTGAGAAAAACACCTCTACCGAATATCGATGTCTGAAAAAAGATGGTTCAAGTTTCCAGGCACTTTTTCATGTCAGCCCCATAAAGAAAGATGGGAAACCATGTGGGCTGAGGGGGATCGTTATCGATTTGACTGAGCAAAAGAAGGCCGAAGAGGAAATTCTTAAATTACGCAAGCTCGAATCGGTCGGCTTGTTGGCAGGTGGTATTGCCCACGATTTTAATAATTTACTCGCGGGGCTATTTGGCAATATAGAAATGGCAAAAAGGTTTCTGTCTCCCGAGGACAAAGCGTATAAATACCTTAAATCGGCTGGTATGTCGATGGAGCGAGCCACCAGTTTGACTCAACAATTATTGACCTTTGCCAAAGGTGGTGAGCCAATCAAAGAAACGTTCTCTCTCAAACCGGTCATCACCGAAACAGCCACATTTTCGCTGCGTGGCAGTAATGTTAAATTGAAACTCGATATCGATCCGTCTCTGTGGCTGGTTGTTGCTGATAAAGGGCAGCTGAATCAGGTTATCAGTAATCTGGTTATCAACGCCAAGCAGGCCATGCCAGACGGTGGAATTGTCACTATCAATGCTCAGAATATCGAAGAGCAAGGGAATAAACGGGTACAGATTAGCGTACTGGATCAAGGTATTGGTATTGCGCCGAAACATCTGGATAAAATTTTTGATCCTTATTTTTCTACCAAGCAGCAAGGGAGTGGGTTGGGGTTGGCATCCTGCTACTCAATAATTAACAAACACAATGGCACCATTGTTGTGAAATCAGAGCTGAACCTGGGAACAGCGTTCACAATCACTTTGCCTGCTGTCGTTGAACAAAAAGAGCCGTCGCTTCCGACCGTGGCTGCTGTAACGGGGGCTGACAATGTTACGAATTCTGCCCGTATCTTGTTGCTGGATGATGAAGAGCTGGTGAGGAAAATGAGTGCTACCATGCTTGAGGAAATGGGATGTCGGGTTGATTTTGCACTTCATGGAGAGGAGGCAGTCAGAAAGCACCGAGCCGCTCTGGGAAAAGGTCAGGGATATGATGTTATCATATGCGATCTGACCATACCGGGTGGTATGGGTGGCCAGGAAGCTGCACAGCAAATTCTCAAGATTGACCCGCAGGCAAAATTGATAGTTTCCAGTGGCTATGCGACTGATCCAGTGATGGCTCAGTATGTTGAATATGGGTTTAAGGGGCGGGTTGCAAAGCCATATCGGTTTGCTGAACTGCAACAGGTGGTGCAGCGGGTGTTGGCCGTTTGATCAGAGCAGCAGTTTTATGCCAAAGGTTTGAAATATCAGGATCAGGATGAAAGCCATTGTGTCGATGACACTGTTGATTTGAGTCATTTGTGATGAAGATAAAAAGTCCCCGAAGCATCCAGGCTTCGGGGACTTTTTGTTCTCAAACTTGACCTTACCTGGTCAAAGGATCACCTGTGTAGCCAAGGGCTTTCCAGTCAAGGCGTCCGTTGTCGCCATGACAATCAAGGCACCCCAGCGCTTTGTCGGCTTCGGCAACCATGTGGTTGATCGACCAGTAGGTTTCGGTTGGAGCAAAACCGATATTGCCGCTGAACTCAAGTCCGGAGGCTTTCATGCCGGCTGCTGCTGCAACCTTCCATGCTGCTTCAGAACCCTTTTTCTGGAAGTTTTTCCAGTAAGCTTCTTTATCTCCCTTAAAACCGAAGACCTTGGGAGTGATGAAATAGCTGTTAGTGGTGTCGTAGATCTGTTTGCCGCGATGGACTTTGAACGGCATGATTTTGGAGTTTTCATCGTTGATATCGCCTAGGGGATAGTTCAACGGAGTTACTTTGCTGGGGTCAATCTTGTCACCGAAGGAGTATGCACCGGCAGAACCATTATACCAGCGATACTCGGGAACAACATTCTGCTCATAGGTGAAACGACCCTTTTTGGCAATATAAACCTTGTGGCCGTGCTCTTTTTCCACGATTTTATCCTTGGGGCGCGGCTCTGATTGTGACCAGTCCCAAGTCATTTTGGTAGCATCCCTTTTGGCAAAGGTTGGTATATGGCAAGTCTGACATGCGACCTTGGCTGCATGGCGGTTGAGAATCGATTCACCATGAGGGTCGGAATCGTGACACTGTTCACAAGTTACTTTACTACTGTTGTTGGGGGAGACGATCAAGGAGCCACCGGGTATATCGTGTTGATCAGTTTCGTGACACTCCTGACAGGAGAAATCGAGGCTGTCGGTACCCATGTGAAAATCGATCGCCATGGTTGGTTCGATTAATGACTGATCAATGTCACCGTGTTTGACGTTGTTGCCACCACCACCATTGGCGTGACAGGCCAGACAGTTATTGCGCTCCGGCAGACCGACATTTTGGGCAACCTTGAGAAGATCGACCGGCTTTTTATCCATTTTCTTGCTGCCAGTAAAACCTGCTGGATTGCCGGCACCGGCACCGGGTTTTTTGTAGGTTCCGGTTGTATCGTGGCAGACCAGACAATCAACCCGGGATTGATCAGTGAAATCAAAGCTGTCATCTTCCCAGCCATAACCGACATGGCAGCTGGTACAGCGTGGCTCATTGGAATTCACCGCAATACAAAAATTGTTCATGACATTTTTCTTGCCACGGAGAACCTTTTTACCATCAATGATTTGCTCAGATTCCCAAGTCCAGTGGGATGTCGCCATCACTTCCGTGGCTGCATCTTCGTGACATTCGAGACAGGTTTCGGTGACTTGTGGGCCGCTGTTAAATGGACCTTCAATAAACCCTGAATGGTCCATTGCGCTGGCAACTCCCGACCCGGCAAGGGTCAGTGCCAAGACGCAAAACAGCAGTCTCTGGGACATTTTTTTCATACAGTTTACTCCTTTACAGTCAAAGAAAAGATACATGATGGCCTCCGGATAAACCGCAGGTCAGGTCAGAAAAAGTTTGTTATGCAGGTTGTTTTCTGAACCCGGATACAGTGGCAGAGGGTTTAGCAAGCAGCACCTCAAATCACTTCTTCTTTATATATAAAATATAAAATACAAAAGGCGGTTGGAAAGATATAATAAAATCGAGGGATGACGCAATAAAAAAAATGTCAAAGGTGATTTCTATGATATTGTAATAGTTGAGCTTTTTTGTCGTAATTAGCTCTTTTTGGAAATACCTACTCTATTTTTTGAGCGAGGACTTCACGTGGTTTGCCGCTGCTATCGGACGGACCGACAATCCCTTCCTGTTCCATTCTTTCAATCATCCGGGCTGATCGATTATAGCCAATCCGTAATCGGCGCTGCAGCATCGAAATGGATGCCTGACGAGCATCGGTCACAATCTTGACCGCTTCATCCCAGAGATCATCATACTCCTCATCCTGGCTGTCCGCAGTCGATGTTGGTGGCGCTTTTAGAATCGATTTGTCATAGCTTGGTTTTCCTTGTTTGGCAAGAAAATCGACCACCCGCTGGACTTCCAGTTCAGAAACAAAGGCACCGTGAACCCGTTGCAAATAACCAACCCCGGGTGGGAGGAAGAGCATGTCACCCATCCCGAGGAGAGTTTCAGCACCCATCGAATCGAGGATAGTGCGTGAATCGGTGCGGGAGAAAACCTTGAAAGAGATCCGTGTTGGAAAGTTGGCTTTGATTAGCCCGGTGATAACATCGACACTTGGGCGCTGGGTGGCGAGGATCAAATGGATTCCTGCGGCGCGTGCCATTTGTGCCAGACGGGCAATTGATTCTTCAATTTCGCGTCCTGCAACCATCATCAAGTCGGCAAGTTCATCAACAATGATGACAATATAAGGGAGGTGGCCGTGCTCGAGTTGCTCTTCTGCTTCGGCAACGAGCGGGAGTTCCGCATCGATATCGAGAAAATCTTCGGTTGGCTCTGGTTCCGGCGGCAGGTTTTCGGCCTCTTTCATTTCCTTCGCCAGCTTGCGGTTGTAACCGTCCAGATTTCGCACCCCTTTGTCGGCCATTAATTGATAGCGACGCTCCATCTCACGTACTGCCCAGGCGAGCGCGAGAGAGGCTTTTTTCGGGTTGGTGACGACAGGGAGCAGGAGATGGGGAATCCCTTCATAGATCGAGAGCTCCAACATCTTCGGGTCGATCATGATCAGACGCACATCATCGGGTGTGGCACGGTAGAGCAGTGAAAGAATGATCGTGTTGATCGATACCGATTTTCCACTTCCTGTAGAACCTGCGACGAGCAGGTGGGGCATTTTGGAGAGATCAGAGACAACGACCTGGCCAAAAATATCTTTACCCAGAGCCATCGGCAACTTTCCACTGGTTTTATTGAAAGCGCTCGACTCGATAATTTCTTTGAGATAAACAATTTCACGGTCTTTGTTGGGGATTTCAATACCAACGACCCCACGTCCAGGAATCGGTGCGACGATCCGAATTGAAACCGCCTGCAGTGCCATCGCCAGATCATCTTGCAGATTGGAAATCTTGTTGACTTTGACTCCGGGAGCCGGAGCAAACTCATACATCGTGACAACCGGGCCAGGTTTGACTTCCACGACATCGCCCTCAACGCCAAAGTCGAGCAGCTTTTTCTCCAGCATCCGGGCTGCCATGGTGAGATTGTCGCGATCGATTGGTTTGGGCTCGCCACCATCATGATTCAACAGTGAAGAAACTGGCATATGGTAGGCGCCGCTTGGTTCGAGGAAAGAGAAGGCCGCTTGATTCTCGTCGTCGCTGGTTTTTTTCTGTTTCTTCCCCTTTTTGGGATTTGTCTCCGGTAGTTCCTTGGGGTCGGGCTGTACGATTGGCGGAGTGTTGATTTCGAGTAATGTTTTTTCTTTGTTGCGAAGCTCCTTACGCGCTTGCCGGGCTTCTCGTCGCTGTTCCAGACGTCGCCCGAAACGCTCCAGAATACCGTCGAAGAACAGAACGAGAGAAAAGCGTGTCGAGAGGATCAGTGATACGAGGAAAAACACGATCAGAACAATGGCTGCGCCACTGATGTTGAGATAGCGTGAAAGGAGCTGTACCAGAATTCGACCAATGGCACCTCCAGCTTCGTTAATCTGGCTACTGAAGAGTTGAACCGTTGTAAATTGCAGTGCCAACAGTCCGCCAAGGGTCATTTGCAGGAGTAGAAAAGCGACCAGCCTGACAAGGCGGAAATGAACTTCGCGAAACTTCAACCAGCGCCAGGCTAAATTAAGGCAACCCAGCGGCCAAAGCAGGGCGGTCAGACCGAAGGTCTGATACAGGAGATCGGCCAGATGGGCACCAAAAATTCCAACCAGATTATTGATCTGGACGGGGTTGAGGTTGTTGTTGAAAGATGGGTCCTCGTTGCTGTAGCTGCCGAGGCAGACCAACAGAAAAATTCCCAGCGCCAGCCAGACCAGCCCGAGAATTTCTTTGCGCATCCAATTTTCAGTGGGAACTTCTGGTATCTCTTTGCTCATAACTTTTATCTTTTCAATTCGTGCAGAAAATCTTTAACGCAGGGACGCTGAGTTCGCAGAAAAAGACTTATGATTGTGGGTTTAAAATCTCAAAAAGATTTTGCTTTCCTCTGCTTCTCTCCGCCTCTGCGTTAAAGCCTGTGTTTTTTTGTAATCTGTTCAGCAATGCCTTGAGGCACCCTTTCTATGGGTACCACAAGCCCCTATCAGTTGTGGTGGTGAATAGTTACGTTTTTTTTAGCGTCTTGTTTTTCGCGTTTATTTAATGACTCAGCAGAGAATAACCGATTATACCGCCGCCGACCAGTAAACAATAGATGGCAAAGCCAATCAAGCGTCTACGCCGGACCACATCCATCAGACAGCGGATGGCAAAAAGGCCACTCAGAAAGGCGATGAGAGCGCCAAGCCCATAGGCCGGGAGTGTTGCCGTTGCGACGTGTTGCAGATCCTTCAGTGACAGGAGCATTGCTCCACCAACAGCTGGTAGTGCGAGTAAAAATGAAAAACGGGCGGCGGCTTCGCCATCACTGCCACGTAACAGCAGACAGGCGATTGTTGACCCGGAGCGGGAAATACCAGGGACAATCGCAAATCCCTGCACAATCCCAACCAGAATAGCATCGCTGCAGTTGAGCTGTCCAAGGGGGCGGCCAGTTTCCCCGCGGATTTTTTCAGCAAGGGTTAATAGTGTTGCGGTGACAATCAGCATAGAACCGATAACCGGTAGATTATCAAATAAGCCAGTGAAGAAATCTTTGCCGGAAAAACCGATGATGGCTGTCGGGATTGAACCGAGAATCAGCATATGGAGAATGTGTCGATTTGAAATTGCCACCTCATCTTTACGAAAGTAGCAGCTGAGAAGATTCCAGACATCTTTACGGAAATAGATAATCACCGCCAGGGTTGTCGCTGCATGAAGTAACACATCAAAAAACAGCCCCGGTTGTTCAAATCCGGGCAGAAAATGTTGGGTGATCGCTAAGTGGCCAGATGAAGAGACCGGTAGAAATTCGGTTAAACCCTGGATCAGACCGAGGAGGCAGGCGTAGAGGTAATTCATTTTTATTCAGGCTCACATTTCATGGAAAAGATTTTAACGCAGAGGCGCAGAGATACAGGGTAAAGTCGGGAATAAAAAAAATCCTGATTTTAAAATCAAAATAAAAAAGATTTTGATCTTCTCTGCGAACTCCGCGTTTCTCAGCATCTCTGTGTTAAATAACTAGATCTATAGCTCCAGAATCAACGGTAAAATTAACGGTCGTCGAGCGATCCCTTTATTAAAGCAGCGGCGCAAGGTCTTTCGGACTTCAACGCGGAGCTCTTCCCAGTCGCTGAGCATCTCCTGACTGTGCTCATTGAGCATGTTACAGACCGCTTGTTTTGCCTCTGCAAGGAGAGCTTCGCTTTCTTCATTTTCTTCGGGGACAAATCCTTTGGTGAAAATTTCTGGACCCTGGACGATCTCTCCGGATGACTGGTTGATTGCCAGCATCAGAATGACCAGCCCATGGTTGGCAAGATGGCGGCGATCACGGATTTCCATTTTTCCGACGTCACCGACCCCTTTACCGTCAACAAATACCCTGCCGGTCTCAAACGGTTCTTCAAGGCTCAGCCCTTTTGTCCCGACTGAGAGTCGTTGCCCATTCTCCAGTATCAGAGTGTTTTCGGCTGCCAGACCCATTTCGATAGCGAGCTGTTGGTGTTTCACCAGATGACGATATTCGCCATGGACCGGGACAAAATATTTTGCCTTGACCAGATTGTGGACCAATTTTAATTCTTCACGGCTGGCATGACCGGAGACATGGATTTCACTGGTTTTTTCGTAGAAAACTTTGGCACCGCGTCGATATAGATTATTGATCAGATCGCTGATGGCTTTTTCATTGCCGGGGATAAATTTTGAAGACAGAATGACAGTATCGCCCGACTCCAGTTCAATCTGTTTGTGATCCCCCAAGGCGATCCGCATCAGTGCACTCAGGGGTTCCCCCTGGCTCCCGGTGGTGATGATCAATACCTGCTCCGGTGGCAGGTCGCGCATGCCACGCAGGTCGGTCAATTGGTCTTCGGCAATGGTCAGGTAACCTAACTGTCTGGCAATATCAACATTACTGACCATACTACGTCCATTGATTAGCAGCTTTCGACCGGCGAGTTTTGCGGCATCAGCAATCTGCTGAATCCGATGAATATTGGAGGAGAAGGTTGCAATAATCACTCGCTGTTGACACTGTGGAATCATCTCTTCCAGAATTTTGCCGACGCTGCGTTCTGAGAGGGTGTAACCTTCATTTTCAACATTAGTTGAATCGGCCAATAAGAGTAGCACGCCTTCTTCCCCCAATTCAGCCAGGCGTGCCAGATCGGTATTTTCCTCATCCACCGGGGTTTGATCAATTTTGAAATCTCCGGTATGAACAATCATGCCAACCGGAGTTCTGATCGCAAATCCAACACCATCAACAATAGAATGAGCCGCGCGGTATGGCTCGACTTCAAAGGGGAACAGATCGATCTTCTCTCGCGGTTGGATTTGTACCAACTCGACCCGATGATCCAGTTCGAATTCTTTCAATTTGTTACGTAACAAGCCAAGGGTGAGACAGGTACCATAGACAACCGGCTCACCAAGCTGTTCCCAGAGAAACGGAATGGCCCCGATATGGTCTTCATGGCCGTGAGTTAAAACCAGCCCGACGATATCTTCGGCGCGTTCTTCCAGGACTGTGACATCCGGCAGCACCAGATCGATACCGAACATGTAGGCTTCGGGAAACATCAACCCGCAATCAATCAGCAGAATTTTTCCTGCATATTCAACCCCCATCAAGTTCATGCCGATTTGGCCAAGGCCGCCAAAGGGGAGGAGGTGTAGTTTCTCGGATGGATTATCAGGCATCAGTTATTGCTCCTTGCAGTCTGCTGGCAATTTGATCGTGTACTTTGGTCGTTAATGTATCGATATCGCGACTTTTCAGTCCGTCAGTGGGGATTGGCGGGAGGAATTCCAGCTTCAGCGAGCCGGTATTGATTCTCCAGCGGTGTTTGGGCAGAACCTGATAACTGCCGTGAATGGCAATTGGTACGACCGGAACCTGGGCTTTAGCGGCAATCAATAGAGCCCCTTTTTTGAATTTTTGCAGTTGGCCATCGGGAGTTCGGGTTCCTTCTGGAAAAATAATCACCGAAGCCCCGTCTTTGATGCGCTGTGCGGCTGCAATGATGCTGTGCATTGTCGTGCGCCGATTTGAGCGATCAATCGGGATGATACCGCAACGTTTCATTGCCAGGCCGAAGATGGGAGCCCGGAACAGTTCCTGTTTTGCCATCCAGCGGAACTGAATCGGTAATCCGGCGTAAACAATCGGGATGTCAAAATTACTCTGGTGATTGGAAACATAGATGGCCGGACTCTTATAAGGGATATTTTCGCTGCCCTGAACCTGTACTTTCAACCCCGCAAGAAAAAGGCAACTCCGGCCCCAGAAACGGACAAAAGCATGTGCCCTGTCTTGTCCAAGAAACGTTACAAACAGAGCAAGGAAAGATGCAATCAGCGTCCATGGGAAAAAAATCAAATAGAATAAAAACGTGCGTAGCACGAAGGAGCCCTCCGGGGGAAATATGAAAAATGTGAACTGTTCGGCTTTTCCGTAGTACTTGCTATTTCAACCCCATACATCTTGTATGTCAACATCTGGGTCATCATATTTTTGAAAGGTTTCTAACCATTCGTCCTTGTTTTCTTTGATTTCTTCTTTCAGGTCAAATAATTCATCGTTACTGACCTGGCCAATTTTGTTCATGTAAGTATAAAAAATTTGTAACTATTCACCACCACTCCTGATAGGGGCTTGTGGTACCCATGGAAAGGGCGTCTGTCGCCACGGACGGCGACAG
>LLYT01000029.1 GCA_002049545.1 Deltaproteobacteria bacterium tcs-42
CTTCTCCCGCCCGCCTCACGACGTAGCGAGTTACTTACCTCCGGCAACCCCGTTCGATGGGTGCGACGGGGAGGTGCTACCCGGAGTGATAATCCTGATGTTGGCCTCCTATGTCTCTCACGGTTACACAGGGACGGACTGTCACCGTCACTGAGGGAAACGGGCTGCGAGTCGCCCGTTACAATCATGATCACTTTATTTGGGTCAAAATCTCCGCGCCCTCAGCAGTCACCAGAATGGTATGTTCAAATTGCGCGCTGAGACTTCCGTCAGCGGTCGTCACAGTCCACCCATCGACGGGAGATGTTTCTACAGCGTAGCTTTGTCCCATATTGATCATCGGCTCAACGGTAAAAGTCATCCCCTCCTCAAGTCGGATCTTGTTTTCCCGGCTGTAGTAATGGAGAACGTGTGGATCTTCGTGAAAACCCCTCCCGATTCCGTGCCCTCCGTAACTTCGAACAATTGAATAACCAAATTTACTGATATATTTTTCTATTGCTTTACCCACTTCGTACAAATACTTCCCCGGCTTGACGGCAGCAATCCCTCTGTACATGGCATTTTCTGCCCGACTGACCAGATTTTCTATTTTTTCATCGACATCACCAATCATAAAAGTCCGGGAGGTATCGCCATGGTAACCATCCAGAATCACGGTCACATCAACATTCACAATATCACCATTTTTCAGGATGTCTTTTTCTGCAGGAATGCCATGACACACAACATCATTAACTGAAGTACAAATACTTTTAGGAAACCCGTGATAGTTCAATGGGGCGGAAGTCGCACCATGTTTCTGGGTAAATTCTGCGCAAAGGTTGTCAAGGTATAGCGTTGAGACCCCCTCTTTGACAAAAGGTTCAATATAGTTCAGCACCTGGGCAGCCAGTTTCCCTGCTTTTCGCATTTTCTCGATTTCTGCTTGATTTTTAATAGATATCATCTCTTTATCCTGTAAATTCAAATGACGATGTTTCTGCCCGATTTTTTCTAAAACCACAAAGGCAAACTGGTCAACCCACCATCTTTTTTTTGCAAATTCTGAGATATCAACCTCTATCACCTCAGAACCGGAGCCACAAAGTAACTCTTTTGGTCAAAAAAAACCAGCAGAGACCATAATTTTATCACCAACATGGATACAAACTGGGAGCTCAAGTGACGAGCCGGACAATTCAGAAACAATGCTCTTCCCCGCTTGTCATATAATAGCCCTGGTGACTTGCTTATTGATTTGTAACTATTCACCACCACGACTGATAGGGGCTTGTGGTACCCATGGAAAGGGTGCCTCAAGGCATTGCTGAACAGTTCCATTGATTTTTCTCATTTTTCAACGGCAAGGTTTCGAAACGGTCGATAGAGCGGATCACCAATCAACACCATCTGCCAGGACAGATAGGGGACACTCAAAAAGTAACTTTCCACCAAAGTATAATAGCCATCGAGAAGAAAACCAAAGAACAGTTCCGGCAACGGAAACCCCTGTACATAGGGCTCAGCTACCGGACCCATGGTTGCGGCAACACCCTCTTCCAACATCCGCTTACACCAGACCTGACTGTTATCCTTTTTTAGGGTTGTACATTCACTGCTGGCGATATGATACCCCACCGCACCGCGTTGCCAATCGAACGCATCAACATATTTCCCCAGGCTGTACCAGCCGCAATAAAGGGCTGCCTGTGGAGCTTCGCCCGACTGTAGCAAACGTTCCTGCTGATCCAGATGGATCGGCAGACGACTGATCTTCTCAGTTAAAGATGCCGCGTGATGGACCGATGCATCGTAGAGCGCATATCCGCTGAGTCTTTTTTGCTCGGGCAATGCCCAACGCGCATCAAAATATGCCCGACCACGTAAACCATTCTGCTCAGCATACAAACTATCGTCAATCACGCGCCGCACAATTTCAGGGGTCGCACCATCAAGACGGGAAACGAACAACACCTGATCCTTGTTGAATAACAATTTGTTCTGCTGTTTCTGGAAGCCAACAAAAAATGGATTTGGCTGCCACTTGGCCAGGGGATACGCGGCATTCAATGCCAGGGATATTTCTGAATCAACAGCGGCGCGCTGATCTGCCAGACGCAATTTATTGATCTGAGTTTCAAGTTGCCTGGATTTCTGCTGATACTTCCGAGTCTGCTCTTCTGTCAGTTGATGATGCTCCAACTGCCAGTCTATCTGCTTTCTGGTATGTCTCAGATCCTCCAGTTTTCGCCATTGCTGTTGCGATAATTCAGGGGCGGCAACACGTAAGGGAATTCCGTAAAAAAGGAGGAGGCAGCGAATCTTACCCCCTTGTTGGTGAGCAAGATAGTTGCGCAGAGGCTCAAGCAGCTGTTGTTGGTATTCTTCACGGCTGCAATCTTCCCCATCGGTCATATCAACAGCGAGTCGATTCGACACGGGGATCTGGCGTTTCTCACGAAAATACTCAGCCAGTTCAATACTTGCAGGGTTGTTCCGGTTAACGATAAGGAGAATTTCATCGGCCTGCAAAGCGAAACAGGGGTCGCCACCGACAAACAAGAGCAGAAAAACAAACGTTATCAAGAAAGATTTCACGGCGGCTATCGCAACTCCAACGATTCTTTATACACCTCACTGCCGGGCAGTCCGAACTCTCTGGCAACCTGTTTGATAATTGCCTTCCAGCTCAGATCGGTCTCCTCTCGCAACCGTATCAGTGCGTCACGGACCGTCCCCTCCGGTTTCCTCTGCAGCGCCGGACCAAGCAGCAGAACCAGTTCACCCTTGACCGAACCTCGCCCGAAATAGTCGCGTGCTGCAGCGACAGTTCCGCTGAACAATTCTTCATGCCGTTTGGTCAGCTCGCGGGCAATCGCGATTGGTCGATCGGCGCCACAGACGGCAATGATATCGGCAAGGCACGAAAGTAAACGATGGGGAGTTTCATAGCAGGCAATGGTTTGCTGCTCATTTTTGATCTGCTCGAAAAACTGACAGCGAGCATGCGTTTTTGCCGGGAGAAAACCGACAAAACGAAAAGCATCGGTTGGCAGGCCGGAAATCGAAAGGGCCGTAATCACAGCTGATGGCCCGGGAACAGCCTCAACAGAAAGACCTTCCTGGCGACAACTGGACACCAGGCGGTAGCCGGGATCGGCTATACAAGGGGTTCCCGCATCACTGATCAATGCAATTGACTCCCCGTTGTGCAGCTTTGCGATTAACTGGGCAGAACGAAACTCTTCATTGTGCTCGTGGTAAGAAATCAGAGGGGTATCGGTGCCGTAATGATTCAACAACTTGCGACTATGGCGGGTATCTTCTGCGGCGATGAGAGAGACCTCCTGGAGAATCCGTACAGCGCGATAGGTCATATCCTCCAGATTGCCAATCGGGGTCGCAACCACATAGAGGGTTCCGCTCACTCCAATCCCTCCAACTGGGCCAACCAAAGATCAACTGCGGCATCACTCGGCATCCGCCAGTCGCCTCGTGGAGATAGCGCTACAGTACCAACCTTGGGACCATCGGGCAAACAGGAGCGTTTGAATTGCTGGCTGAAAAACCGCCGGTAAAATTGCCGTAACCATTGCAGTAATTCACTGCGGGAATAGTCATCGGCAAAGGCGTGTTCGGCCAACATCAACACCTTCCCGGGGGCAAAATGCATCCGCACAACCTGATAGAGGAAAAAATCGTGCAATTCGTAAGGCCCAACAACCTGCTCGGTCATTTGATCTATATTGCCATCGGCATCGGGCGGCAATAACTCCGGTGAGACCGGCGTAGCGCAGACATCTTCAAGCACAGTAGATATCCGGCCGCTGAATTCTTCTTTAGAACACCAGTCAACCAGATAACGCACCAGCGTTTTTGGCACACCGCAATTCACCGCATACATCGACATGTGATCGCCGTTGTACGTACACCAACCCAGTGCCAATTCGGACAGATCACCGGTACCAATGACCAGACCACCGACTTGATTCGCCACATTCATCAGGATCTGAGTCCGCTCCCGCGCCTGACTGTTTTCATAGGTGATATCATGAAGATCGGGATCGTGACCGATATCACTGAAATGCTGCCGTACCGCCTTATCGATCGGAACAATCCGCAGCTCAGCCCCCAACTGCTCTGCTAATTCCTCAGCATTGCCACGGGTCCGGATGGTGGTTCCAAAGCCCGGCATGGTCAGAGCGATAATGCCTTTTCGATCCAGGTCGAGCCGGTCAAACGCCTTAACTGCCACCAACAGAGCCAAGGTTGAATCGAGACCGCCGGAGAGACCGATCACCACCTTTTGACTGCCCGTATGGCGTAACCGTTTCTTCAATCCGCTGGTCTGCAGTTGAAAAATCTCCTCGCAGCGTGCCGCCCGCTCAGCATCATCGGGTGGAACAAAAGGTGTTCTGGTCACCGGGCGACGTAACTTCATAACGGTTTGGGAACCGATCTGAAACGATTGAATCCGGAAGTCTGGCTTAAGGGGGCCACTGGAAAAAATACTGTTACGCTGGCGTTCTCCCAGCAAGCGCTCCAAATCAACATCGGCCAACGCCAACTGGCTGTCAAATTGAAACCGTTCGGTCTCCGCCAGAATCTGGCCGTTTTCAGCGATCAGAGAGTGGCCGGAAAAAACCAGATCGGTACTCGATTCGTTCGGCCCTGCCGAGGCATAAGCATAGGCAGCCAGACAGCGGGCCGACTGGGATGCCACCAAAGCACGTCGATACGCATATTTACCCAGAATCTCCGGGCTGGCCGACAGATTGAGCAACAAGGTTGCCCCGGCCAGCGCGTGTGAACCGCTCGGAGGAGCAACTGACCAGCCATCCTCACAAATTTCAATTCCAATCCGGGTACTGGGAAAATCGGCCGCTTGAAACAATAGATCGGTACCGAAAGGAACTGTCTCGGAATCTATCAGGACACTATCAGAATGGCACTCAAAAGCGGGGCAGAACCAGCGTTGTTCATAAAATTCACCGCTGTTGGGTAAAAAAGATTTAGGCACCAGACCACAGATTTGACCACCCGATATGAACGCAGCACAATTAAACAATCGCCCCGAAATAGAGACAGGGGCCCCCACAACCAGGGTCATATCTTCCGCAGCAGATAATTGTGCCAGCTGCACAAGAGCTTCTTCAACGTTATGTTGCAGTTGCTGTTGAAAAAACAGATCGGCACAGGTATATCCGGTCAGACACAATTCGGGAAAAAGAACCAATCGGCATTTTTTCTGCTGAGCAAGGCGGACAATTTTACCAATTTCCTCCAGATTAAAATCGACATCGGCGACTTTCATTTCCGGGGTGGCAACCCCGATTCGCAAAAAACCGTAATTGGCAAGACTAATGGCAGTTTCCCGATCCTGACCAGCCATATTCACTCCTGTTCAACAACCGTCTACTCCTCAAGAGATGGAGAAAGCATCCGGCAGATGGGTTATCTGTGCTGTGCCATCACTCTGGCACAGAATTGCCACAACATCAAATCGTGGTTGTAGTTTACTGTTTTTATTATTTTGTAAATACCATTGCGCGGTGCGGACAATCTGCCTTTGCTTACGCTGACCAACCGCCTCCTGCGGTGTACCAAG
The DNA here is from genome assembly GCA_002049545.1 of Deltaproteobacteria bacterium tcs-42. Lineage (GTDB taxonomy): Bacteria > Desulfobacterota > Desulfuromonadia > Desulfuromonadales > Geopsychrobacteraceae > Desulfuromusa. The sequence goes on from LLYT01000029.1 coordinate 5,591, forward strand.
AACGGTACTACGCCGAGTTTTGACCTCGATAAAGGCTAAAACTGATTTTCCCCTTGCAATAATATCAATTTCACCAACCGGTGTCCGAAAATTGCGCTCAACAATCTTCATTCCCTGCTTAGATAAATAATTGACCGCCTGATCTTCCCCCCAGACACCCAAAGCCAGTCGAGCTTCACTCACAGCACTCCCCTTTATGGCAATAAAAAACCTGCAGTTTTCAATAGTTGCATACTATAGCACCGTTTGATTGCAAATTATACGTATTTTAAATCACTCGAGTTACAGTATGCTCAAAAGATTTCAAAGCGACAGCTAAAGCAAAGGTTGATTACCACCAGTGCTTAATTGTGTTTTCTAGAATCTCCTTTTGCGTTATAAAACTGAAAAAATTATGGAGTTAATCAATGGAACAAAAGCTGATCTGTGGAGTTGATGAAGTTGGGCGAGGCGCGGGAGCCGGAGAAATTTATTGCGCTGCCGTGATTCTCGACCCCGAAAGACCGATTACAGGGATAACCGATTCGAAAAAGATATCAGCAAAAAAACGGGAAACACTCGCAGCAGAGATTCGGGAACAAGCAACGGCCTGGTGTATCGCCACAGCAAGTCTGCAGGACATCATCGATCTTAATGTTCTGCATGCCACTATGCTGGCCATGAAAAGAGCGGTCGAGGGTCTACCAACCACACCGGATCAAACGTTTATCGATGGTAATCAGGCACCACAACTCAACATTGCGGTCGAAACGGTCATCAAGGGAGATCTTAAAATTCCGGCGATTGGTGCAGCTTCGATCATTGCCAAAGTTGCCCGTGACCGGAAAATGGTTGAGCTTCACGAAAGCTACCCGGAGTACGGTTTTGACAAGCACAAAGGCTACCTGACCAAACAACATCTGGAGGCATTACAAAAACATGGTCCCTGCACAATTCATCGGGTGACCTATGCACCGATAAAAAAACTTCTTGGTTAATCGTGACTGGATAGCACAGAGTAAACGGAAAGCCATTCTTGAAACCAACACAAGTTTCTTTCATTTGCACCAGCGACCACAAAACAAAACCCCCGCCTGAATACCCAGGAGCGGGGGTTTTTGACTGCAATAATATGACTGATCAGGCCATCCGCTTTTCTGAGATCCGTGCGGCCTTACCGCGCAGATTGCGCAGGTAGTAAAGCTTGGCGCGACGCACCTGGCCAACTCGCACAACTTCAATTTTGTCGATACTCGGTGAGTGAAGTGGGAAAATTCGCTCGACACCAATAGCGCCGGACATTTTACGCACGGTATAAGAAGATCCAAGCCCGCGATTAACACGCTTGATGCAGACACCTTGAAAAATCTGGATCCGTTGCTTTTCGCCTTCAGTAATTTTTACGTGAACCTTAATGGTATCGCCAGCTTTAAAGCGCGGGATATCTTTTTTAATCTGTTCCATTTCCAGTGTATCAATGATGTTCATCTGTGTTCCTCCTCGGTTTATCTATCTAGTTTTTCGCAAGCATTTAGTAATCGATAGAACAACTCACAAATTTTGCAAGTTATCCAACATATTTTCATGACTCCAATTCACGACTCAATCGCTCAAGAACCTGTCTGTCCTGATCCGTCAAAGCAACCTTGTCAAATAATTCCGGACGCCGTTGTAAAGTCCGCAACAACTGCTGTTCGCGCCGCCAGCTGGCAATCTTACCGTGGTCTCCAGAAAGAAGAACATCCGGCACCGACATCCCGTTATAAACAGCCGGACGAGTATACTGCGGATATTCCAGAAGACCATCGGCAAACGAATCTGTTTCTGCACTGTCACTGGAACCAAGCACACCGGGAAGATTCCGGGAGATTGCGTCGATCATCACCATTGCCGGAAGCTCTCCACCCGTCAAAACAAAATCGCCGATCGAAAATTCTGCATCAACCAGGGTCTGGCGAACCCGCTCGTCAAAACCTTCATACCGACCACAGAGGAAAATCAACCCCGGCTCAAGAGCCAGATCACGCGCATGTTGTTGACAAAAAGGAACCCCCTGCGGAGTCATCAACAACACCTTCGCCGTTGGCGCTTTCTCCTTTAATTCAGCAACAGCGCGATCGATGGGTTCCGGCTTCATCACCATCCCATCCCCCCCACCATAGGGAGTGTCATCGGTGGTCAGATGCTTGCCTTCAGCCCAATCGCGCAGATTATGTGCCCGAACCTCGAGCGCCCCCTGTTTAATCGCCCGGCCAAGAATACTCTCACGCAGCGGTGAATCAAACATGCCAGGGAACAGAGTCAATACGTCAAAGATCATTGTTCTTCCGGGATCAATCCATCGGGAAGGTCGACTTGCATAACCCCGGCGTCCAGATCGACCCCCAACACAAACTGATGAACGGCCGGAATCAGAATTTCTCCCAACCGACCTGTGACGACATAGGTATCATGAGCTGCTGTACTGAGCAGTTGCTGGAGTTTTCCGATATCCCCGCGCTCTCGATCAACAACGTGCAACCCTTCAAGCTGCCCCCAATAATACTCATCATCGTTCAAATCTGGCAGTAAATGTTCTTCCAGCAAAACCTGACTGCCAACCATCGGTTCGGCCAGATCGATCGAATCATAACCCTGCAGACGTAACAGAACCTGCCCCTTATGCAAAGTCTGACGGCTGATAGCCACGTTCAGGATTTCACCACCGGGCAAGCGCAGACAGATCTGCTGCAGCGTCATCAGAAGCTCAGGATCTTCCGATTTTGCGCGGACCTTGAGATCTCCACGCAAACCGTGGGTTCCAACAATCTTCCCGATTTCCAGTAAAGATTCAGCCATCTATTCAAATCAACCTAAAATCAGCCAAACCTACATCTAGTCCATGATCTGTAATAAAGCGTGACGATTTTCACGAGTCGCCTTGGCGTTCAACAATGTCCGCATGGCCTTGGCGTTACGCCCCTGTTTACCAATAATCCGGCCCATATCATCCTGTGCTGCAGCGAGCTTGACCAGCACACTGCCGTCTTCTGCTATTTCCTCAGAAATAACAATTTCGTCAGGCTTTTCGACCAGAGACTTCGCAATATACTCGATCAGGTCTTTCATGGGTCATCCTCCGGGAGGTTGGAGCTATTGCCACGGATTTGGACCAGATTCAGGGATCAGGCTTCGGCGACAGCCTTTGCCTTGAACTTGGCCCAGACACCGGCATGCCGTAAAAGCCGGCGTACTGTATCGGTCGGCTGAGCGCCTTTATTGAGCCACTCTAGGGCTCGATCATCTTTAAAATTCAACAGAAACTCTTCCTGACGTGGATTGTACTGTCCAAGATCTTCGATAAACCGACCATCCCGTGGGAAACGCTCGTCGGCCACAACGACCTTATAGACCGGCTTCTTTTTTGCGCCACCGCGGGCGAGTCTGATTTTTACTGACATACTGTCTTTCCTCCTGGTGTTTCTTTTTGTTGTCTGCCTATCGAACAGGATATCTTTATCACTATCCGCTTATTCAAAAAGGAAGCTGACCACCTTGACCAAGCATCCCCTTGAGCCCTTTCGGACCCATTTTCTGCATCTTTTTCATCATCTTCTGCGCTTCAACAAAACGCTTCAACAGCTGATTAACATCCTGAACTCGGGTACCACTCCCCTTGGCAATACGTAACCGCCGGGAACCGTTCAAGATTTTATGATTCAGCCGTTCCTTTTGCGTCATCGAGCGAATAATGGCCTCGGTTTTTTTTAATTCATCTTCGGGCAGCTCCGCCCCCTGCGCTTTTTTAAGAGCTTTCCCTGCACCGGGGACCATTTTCAACAGCGAGTCCATAGAACCCATCTTCTTGACCATCTGCATCTGCTCAAGAAAAGTTTCGAGGGTAAAGCCACCCTTGCGCAGCGTTTGTTCCATTGCTGCGGCATCGTCGGCAGCAACTGCGTCTTGAGCCTTTTCGATCAGGCTGAGGACATCCCCCATACCAAGGATACGCTGAGCCATGCGATCCGGATGAAATTGCTCCAGAGCGTCAAGCTTTTCTCCCATACCAACAAGCTTGATCGGCTTGCCGGTCACTGCCCGGATTGAAAGAGAGGCCCCGCCGCGGGCATCACCATCCAACTTGGTTAAAACCACGCCGGTCAAGGGGAGTTGCTCATCAAAACTTGCAGCGACTGTCACCGCATCCTGACCCGTCATTGCATCAGCAACAAACAGGATCTCCTGCGGAGCAACTTTAGCCACAATCTGATTGAGCTCACCCATCAACTCTGAATCGATATGCAACCGACCAGCAGTATCCAGAATAATTGTGTCAAAACCGTTCAGTTCCGCATAGTTTAAAGCGCGGACACAAATATCAACTGGATCCTGCCCGGGTTGAGAATCAAACACCTCAACATCGAGCTGACGACCCAGTGTTTTAAGCTGTGCAATGGCAGCAGGACGATAGACGTCAGCCGGAACCAGCAAAGGGCTGCGTTTTTCACGACGCAGCTTCAGCGCCAGCTTACCGCAAGTTGTTGTCTTCCCTGATCCCTGCAAGCCACAGAGCATTAATGGGACCGGCGGCTTGACCGACAGATTAAGGGTGTTATCTTCCCCCTCACCCATCAGAGCAGCCAGCTCTTCACGAACAACCTTGATCACCTGCTGAGCAGGGGTCAAACTTTTCAGAACGTCCTGGCCAGCTGCACGTTCACTAACTTTGGCAATAAAATCTTTGACCACACGAAAGTTGACATCAGCCTCAAGAAGAACCAGACGGATTTCCCGCATGGTCTCTTTTATATGCTGTTCCGTCAGACGTCCATGCCCACGTAGCTTCTTGAAAACCGAGTCGAGCTTGTCAGAAAGTGTATCAAACATACGATTCTACCAACAAAATCCACAAAAGTGTGAATATAAAAAACAGCTCTCTCCGTTGTCAAGCAAAAAGCTCTGAAAAAACGCGCTGTTTCATGTTAAAGGGTGATATTTTCCAGCCTGCATCAGCCAGACTTCAACCAGGGGCAACGAATAATCGGCCAGTGCCCGTTTCACCTCAGAGTGCAATTCTTGAGGATACCGGATTGCCATTCCACAGTCAGCACTCAACTGTCGGGGGGCAGGAATCATCAGAATATTCAACTGCCGTCCCTTCAGGACCTTTTCTGCCTTCATCACCCGATGAACTGAGTGAAATATTGCGACACAATCCCCGTCATTAACCACTTACAGTATCCTAACATCAGAGTCCAGCCGCGCATAATGGCACGTTTGCAAATGGCATGCAAGCGCTATTCACGAGATCGAAAAATTGACAGTCAGCCCCCCCAGAGAGTAAAGTAACCACGCCTTTATAACAAATCACCTAAAGGAAATATCCCTTGCAACCCAACCAAATCGTGCCAATCACAATCCTGCTGTTTTTTGCATTCGGGAGCAATCTGCCGCTTGGTTATTTTCGTGAAGCAAGTCGTAAATTTTCTCTGCGCTGGTTCATTCTTATCCATATTTCAATTCCATTTATCATTCTCTTGCGATCCACGCTCGGATTCAGCTGGTACTGGATACCCCTGACTCTTGGTGGTGCCGTCATGGGACAATTCCTGGGTGGTCAAATTCGCAGAAAGATCATCAAATGAGCCGCAGCGATCGACCACCGATGAAGAACGCTGAGCGCGTCAGCTCACTCTTAAAACAGCTGCTTGGTCAACCGGGGCTGGGTGAACAAATTACCCGGCATCAGGCATGGTTGATCTGGGATCAATTGGTTGGGGAACAAATTGCCGCACGGGCCAGGCCATTTAAACTCCGGAAAGGGGTTCTGGAGGTCCAGGTTGACCATCCCGTCTGGATGCAGCAACTGCAGATGCTGAAACCAACCATCCTTGAGAAAATCAATGCAAAAATACCAAATGCCGGGATCACCGACATTTACTTGCGCCAGAAACGGAACTCGCAGGCATATACCCCCCCAAAAAAACGGCAGACAGCCGAACCACCCGCATGGACAAAAATAGAATTGTCTGATGCTGAAAGGGTAGCGATTGAGGAAGAGCTAACACCGGTTGAGAATTCAGAGCTGAAACATGAAATGCGCAAGCTTTTCACGCGACAGAAACAGCTGGACAAAGAGCGGCGACGCTAATCCAGGAGCCTCAATTTTCGCATCAGTCCGCATCACCCGACAAACTCCCGGGATCCTCATACATTTGCAGCACCTCTTCTGTATAGTCTCGCCCTGCTGTGGTGTTTTTATAAATATAGAGCGGCTTCTCAACTTGCAACCCCGGACGCCCACCCTTGCGCCCCTCCAGAAGAGCCATTCTGGCTGCCGCCCCCTGCCGGGGATGGATCATCCGCAGCCGCTTGGGCTCAATCCCTCGGGCGATCATCGCGGCGATTAATTCAGGTAACCGTTCTGCCAAGTATATGACGCAAAAATTGCCACCATTTTTCAACAACCAACTGGCCGCAGCAACAAAATCGGCCACCCCCCCCGCCAATTCATGGCGCGCAGCAGCACGTTCATCATTTGGCGCGATTCTTCCGGAGTCAAACCGACGATAAGGTGGATTACTCACAATCAGATCAAAACAACTGGCAGGAAAGATGTCCTGGATATTTCTGATATCCCCCTGTCTGATACTGACCCGGTCTTGCAGCGAATTGAGCTCAACATTCCTGACGGCCCGATCAGCAAGCTCTGACTGCAGTTCAATGCCGACACAATCGACGGCATCACTCAATCGAGCCAACAATAACGGTAAAATACCGCACCCGGTTCCCAGATCAACAATTCGGGCCCCTTTTTTTACCTTAACAAATCGAGCCAGAAGAATTGGATCCAGAGAATAACGATAGCCGTTTTCTGACTGCAATAGCTGAAGGTGACCAATCGATAAATTATCCAGGGTTTCTTTCATTCCATCCGACCATAAAAAAATGCCGGTCTGAATAACTCAGGCCGGCATTTCAATCAAACATCCAGGCGTACTAACTAAGTGCAATAATTACTTGACGTGACACTCTCTACACTTGGTAGGCCCTTTGTCCATTTCTTTGTGGCAGCCTTTACATTGCTTATGGAAAGCATCTTTCGCACTGGGAGCTGCGTCATCAACACCGTGGCAATCCTTACAGGTGCCGGCACTCAGACCCTTGTGGTGACAGGTTTTGCAGCCCTGGCTCTTATGAGCACCATGATCAAAGGTAACGGTGCCTAATTTGGTGTCGTACTTGACAACACTCGGCATCTTTGCCGAAGCAACCGAAACACAGACAGTTGCAGCAAAAGCGGCAACAACGAGTAACACTAAAGCTTTTTTCATCGGTGATTCCTCCTGTTGGGATGTTAATATGTGTGGCAGATATGGTTAAATTAAACCGAAATTGGTTCGCATGTCAAACAGAAAATTGTATACAATATACAGTTAACTGCAGCCTAAATCAGTCCATCGGCCGCCATTTTCTCCTGAACAAGATCCGATTTCCGGCTCACTCCTGCCGCCATATCCTCCTTGAACCGCAGAAGTCTCTGCTCCAATTCAGGATCGTCAGTCGCCAGCATCCTGGCAGCAAAAATACCGGCATTACGCGATCCAGCCAGACCGATCGCCATCGTTGCAACAGGAATTCCTGCTGGCATCTGTACCATCGCCAACAACGCATCGAGACCACGCATGGAAGTTGCATCAATCGGTACAGCAATCACCGGTAACACTGTTTCTGCAGCCACCACTCCAGCCAAGTGCGCTGCCGCTCCTGCTCCGGCAATCAGCACCTTGATCCCTTTATCGCGGGCACCTCGTACATACTGCATAGTCCGTTCGGGAGTGCGGTGTGCACTGGAAACAATCATCTCAAATGGAACCTCAAACTGTTTCAATATTTTGGCCGCTTCGACCATAATATCGTAATCGCTATCGCTACCCATCAAAATCCCGACAACCGGTTTATTGTCACTCATTTTTCTATCTCCCTGTTTAATAGTCATACAAAAATTCACACAATGGATACCATGGAAACGCTGGCCAGGCCATCATCTCCCCAATGCCTTGGCACCAATATCACGTCGATAATGGACCTTGTCCCAATAAATCACCTCAACTCCAGCATATGCCTTATCAATGGCATCCCTGACGGTCTCTCCCAGCCCGGTCACCCCAAGAACCCGCCCCCCCTGATTGACGACCTGACCATCGTGCAGAGCTGTCCCGGCATGAAAAACCATCAGATCTTCTATGGTAGCCGCCTTATCAAGACCACTGATGGGTTGATTCTTTTCATAAGCTGCAGGGTAACCACCACTGGCCAGCACTACACAAACCGCCGCTTTATCGTACCAATCGATAGCATCGTGCTGTAATTTTCCACGTGCACAGGCTTGTAGCAGCGGGACAATATCCGACTTCATTCGCATCAACAACGGCTGTGCCTCTGGATCACCAAAACGGGCATTGTATTCAACGACGCGAGGTTTGCCGTCCTTGATCATCAGCCCGACATAAAGAATCCCGCTGTACGGGCAACCATCCTGAGCCATCCCGTCAATGGTCGGCTTGACAATGGTATCGACAATGAGCTGATGGAGTTCCCCGGTCACCACTGGAGCGGGTGAATAGGCTCCCATGCCACCGGTGTTGGGCCCCTCATCGTTATCATTCACCCGCTTATGATCTTGCGACGAAGCAAGGGGCAAAATATTTTCACCATCGGTAAAAGCAAAAAAGGAAGCCTCTTCACCGTCCATAAACTCTTCGATGACAACACTGGCGCCAGCGGCACCAAAAACCTGATCAAGCATGATATCATCAACAGCGGCAATCGCCTGCTCTTCAGTCATAGCGACAATAACACCCTTCCCCGCCGCTAATCCATCCGCCTTGACAACAATGGGTGCCCCCTGCTCGCGGATATAAGCAACCGCCTGGGCGTGATCGGAAAAACTCCGGTAGGCCGCTGTCGGAATATTGTAACGCGCCATCAGATCTTTGGAAAAGCGCTTACTCCCTTCAATCTGTGCTGCCGCCTTATTGGGGCCAAACACGTCCAGTCCAGCCGCTTGAAAGATATCAACGATCCCCATGGTCAACGGCACCTCTGGCCCGACCACCGTCAAATCGATCTTCTCTGCCAGAGCAAACTCAAGCAACGTATTGATTTCATCGGCACCGATATGGACACATTCAGCCAGTTCTGCAATCCCGGGATTTCCCGGCGCACAGTAAATCTTTTCCACCAGTGGCGACTGGGCGATTTTCCAGACCAGAGTATGCTCTCGACCGCCACCACCGACAACCAGAATTTTCATGATAAAACTCCACTTATTTGCACCACCGAGAAGCAGAGAAAAACAAAATATTATAGTTGCTTCCCCTTCTGTACCTCTGTGATTTCATGCAAGCAATACTATTAATGACGGAAATGGCGCATGCCAGTGAACACCATGGCAATCCCGGCCTCATCGGCAGCGGCGATCACCTCTTTATCGCGAATTGAGCCACCAGGTTGAATAACGGCAGTAATCCCCACAGCAGCAGCATTGTCGATCCCATCACGGAAAGGGAAAAAAGCATCAGAGGCCATTGCTGCCCCTTTGACATCCAGACCCGCATGTTCAGCCTTGATTGCAGCAATCCGTGCCGAGTTGACCCGGCTCATCTGCCCGGCACCAACGCCGATGGTCATGCCATCCCGGCAATAAACAATCGCATTTGACTTGACAAACTTGGCGACCCGCCAGGCAAAATCAAGATCCTGACGTTCTTTATCGGTGGGTGCCCGTTTGGTGACCACTTTTACATCATCACTCAAGCGCAGATCGGCTTCCTGAACCAACAGACCACCATTGACTCGCTTGTAATCAAGTCGCTGGGCCGTTTCAGCCGGCCATTCACCACATTCGAGCAGACGCACATTCTTCTTTTTCGCAATGATTTCGGGGACAGCTGCGGCGACCTTGGGGGCAATAATAACTTCGACAAATTGCTGGTCGACAATAGCCTGAGCTGTTTCTGCATCCAGTTCTTGATTAAAAGCGATAATGCCACCAAAAGACGATTCGGGATCGGTAGAAAAAGCTCTCTGATAGGCCCCCAACAAATTGGCGCCTGTCGCCACACCACAAGGATTGGCATGCTTGACGATGACACAGGCAGGGGTTCCACCAAACTGCTTGATACATTCAAGGGCCGCATCGGTGTCGCCAATATTATTATAAGAAAGTGCTTTACCCTGTAGCTGACGTGCTGTTGCAATGGATGCTTCGGCAATATTTTGTTCGACATAAAAAGCTGCACCCTGATGCGGATTCTCACCGTAACGCATCCCTTGTGCTTTTTGAAACTGCAGAGTCAAGGTTGGAGCAAACTCAGCCGCGTCCTCACTGGTTTTCTTGCCGAGCCAGTTGGAAATCGCACCATCATAGGCAGCAGTCCGCTGATAAACCTTAACCGCCAACTGGAAATTCGTCTCAACCGAAACCGCACCACCGCTCTGCTTCATTTCGGCGATAACCGTTTCATAGTCAGCCGGATCAACCAGCACGGTAACAAACTTGTTATTTTTTGCTGCACTCCGCAGCATGGTCGGGCCACCAATATCGATATTCTCGATAGCATCTTCCAGACTACATCCCTCCCTGGCCACCGCAGCCTCAAAAGGATAAAGGTTAACCACCACCATGTCGATCGGTTCAATGTCATGTTTCGTCATAGCATTGACATGCTCAGAATTATCACGCACCCCCAACAGAGCCCCATGAACTTTGGGGTGCAAAGTTTTGACCCGTCCATCCATCATTTCTGGGAAACCGGTATAGTCCGAAACATCCATCACCGGAATGCCGGCCTCACGGATCATCCTTGCCGTTCCGCCAGTAGACAACAGTTCAACTCCGAAACTGTTTAATTCGCGTGCCAGATCAACCACTCCGGTTTTGTCAGACACTGAAATCAATGCGCGTTTAATAGCGGCCATGAGACATCCTTTCGCTTATGAATCGATAAAATGAAATAGAGACAAAAAACAGCAAAACAAACACCTTCCAGTGCTGCAGCGCTGACAGTTTTTTTGGTAGCAACAATGAAGAATTTCAGAATCGGTCTGATCAACGAAAAATTGAGCAGTTTTTTAACATGATTCCCCCCTGCTTGCAACCGCTTTTACGCTATGATTCAGGTAGATAGCGTCGCGGAACCCGGTTTCCTATACGGCAAAAAATTTCGTAGGGGATCGTGTCAAGTTGTTCGGCCCAATCATCACCGGTTATCACCAAACCATCCGCTGAACCCAGCAAGGTCACGCAATCACCAACGGCTGCTGCAGGAATATGGCTGACATCCAGCATAATCCAATCCATACAGACTCTGCCGATCACCGGAACCCTCTCCCCATGCAGGATTCCCTGGCCACAATTGCTCAAAAGGCGATTGTAGCCATCGGCATAACCAATCGGCATAACCGCAACCGTCATATCATCGGGGGCATAATAGCTGTGGCCATAAGAAATACCGCTCCCGGCGGGAACCTGACGTATTTGCGCAATACAACTACGCAGCTGCATGACTGGTTGCAAATCGAGCTTAGTGGAAAAGTCAGCTCCGGGGAGTCCGCCATAAAGCATAATCCCGGGACGCGACAGGGTACATTCCGGACATTCCCAGCCACTTAAACCAGCACTATTATTCAGGTGAATTTCACGTGGTTTAATCCCCGCCTCACGCACCATCTGCAACATCGTCCGAAATTGTCCCTGTTGGGCTGTCGTCACGGTGGAATTCAACTCATCGCCGCAGGCAAGATGCGACATGAATCCCTCAACCACCAATCCATCAAGTTGACGGAGTTGAGGCAGAAATTCCTGCAATTGCCGGGGCAAAAAACCAACTCGTCCCATACCGCTATCAACTTTCAAGTGCACTTTCAGCTGCCGAGATTGCTCGACCGCCACGACATTAAGTCGCACAGCGGTCTCCCTGTCCAGCAACACTGGCATTAAATCATATTGCAGAAAGGCACCTTCCTGACCAGGGAAGCAGCTGCCAAGAACCAGTAAATTATCGGTGATACCAGCATGACGCAGTTCCAGCGCCTCCTCCAAAGTTGCCACCGCAAAGTCGCAGATGCCAAAGGACTGCAGGGCTTGAGTCACCGGAACAGCACCATGACCGTAGGCATCGGCCTTAACAACTGCTAGCAGCCGTTGTTTGGTCGAGCATAAATTTACGGCTTGCTGCAGATTATGCTGCAATGCGGACAAATCGATTTCGGCCCAGGTTGGACGGTGTGGGTAGTTCATCATTCAATTATTTCCCGGCAGGCAAGGAGGACATTCAACACGAATGAGGATAACTTATACTCCCTGCGGTGCTCTGTAAATAACAATAAACCGAAACAATAAAGCAAAAGATTAATTGACACCAAGATTTTATCTTGCTATGATTCCCCATTAATTTTGAAATCCTCATTCTAAAACTTTCAGAAATGCCCATTTGTAGTGGACATCGACTCAGAAACTGTGCTTTACCGACTTATTAATATAAGGGGAGATATCAATGATTTCCGGTCTCTATCTGATTACAGATAACAACCAGGATGGTAAATTACTGACCAAAGTGAAAGCAGCACTGACGGGTGGAGCAAAAACAGTCCAATACCGTGCGAAAGATATTCGCCCTGATGATCGTCGGCAAATGGCAGAAGAACTCAAAATCCTTTGCCGCACACATGGAGCCAAGCTGATCATCAATGATCTCCCCGAATTGGCTCGCGAGGTGGATGCGGATGGAGTCCATCTGGGACAAGACGATATGTCTACCGTTCAGGCTCGCCAGATACTCGGCCATAATAAACTGATCGGGATTTCAACCCACAACGTCGATGAAGCCCTTAAAGCAGAAGCACACGGTGCAGATTATATTGCTATTGGCACCATTTTCCCAACTGGCAGCAAAGATGCAACCACGCTGGTCGGGATTAAAACCTTAAGCAAGGTACGCAAAGCGGTACGCATCCCTGTCGTTGCTATCGGTGGCATCACCCCCGATGGTGCATTTGAGGCATTGGAGGCTGGAGCCGATGCAATCGCAGTTATTTCGGGGATTATGGCCGATTCAGACCCCGCTCGTGCGGCAAAAGAATATTCTTTACTATTCAACCGAAACAGCCCCGCCCCCAACGGTAAGGTTTTAACGATTGCGGGTTCAGATTCCAGTGGTGGGGCTGGAATTCAGGCCGATATCAAAACGATCACCCTGCTTGGCAGTTACGCCAGCAGTGTCCTGACCGCTCTCACGGCGCAGAATACCCTTGGCGTCAACGACACTTACATGGTTCATACCGATTTTGTCACTAAGCAGCTCGAGGCGGTTCTTGACGATATTGGAACTGACACCATTAAAACCGGAATGCTCAGTTGGGGCGGGATTGTTTCACGCGTTGCCAAAACTATCGAAACCCGTTCACTGCTGGCTGTTGTCGACCCGGTGATGATCGCCAAAGGGGGTGAGTCACTTCTCGACAAGGAGGCTCACGACAGCCTTATCTCTCGCTTACTCCCCCAATCCTACCTGTTGACCCCAAACCTTCCAGAAGTGGAAGTCATGACCGGGATTGAACCGCGAACCATCGAAGAAATGGTTGAAGCGGGACGCAATCTGCAAGAGTTGGGAGCGCGTAACGTACTGATCAAGGGTGGCCACCTGAACGGTGACGCCACAGATATTCTATTAATCGGCGATGTCGAACAGCAACTCACATCGCAACGCTTTGACACCATCAATACCCATGGGACCGGCTGCACCCTCTCAGCTGCCATTGCGACATTCCTCGCCCAGGGCTACCCACTGAAGTACGCAGTGGAAAGAGGAAAACGCTTTGTTTCTCTGGCTATCGAGAGTTCGGTTCAGATCGGCCGCGGGCAGGGGCCGGTTAATCACATCCAGGCTGCCATGCAACTTTTACATGAAAAGATTTCGATGGAATAGAACTCACAACAATTCGACAATGTGGCCACTTCAAGCACTGCTTTTCACTGTTGACTTTCAGGTGAGCTAACTGGTAATCGTATCAAGACTGAATGACACGCTAGGGGCGTTTTCGTTACTGAGAGTTCCAGATCAGCTGGAACAACCCTTGGAACCTGATCCGGTTGATACCGGCGTAGGGAAGCGGCTACAAATACCGATATAACTTATCGATAGCCGCCTTTGGGTGGCTTTTTTTATTTTATAGATCAACCAACGACTTCGACCCATTTTGATCAGGAACTGCATCAACCTAGTGCCGTGTCATGCATGAGATGGCGGAAAATTGCGCCGGGATTTTGCGTGTCAACATGGCGCGGTTTCCGCTGCATAGCCGTAGCTATACAGCGGAAAACGTAACGCAGTTGACGCGTAAAAGAACCAGCAAATACCAACACTTCATGGGTGACACGACACTCGTATCTTTTAACTGCAGTGTCGACACTTTAACACTGCCTTTCTCTGTTTGAGGTAACTTTTTATGACCCAGCTGGAAATGGCTCGTCAGGGGCAAATCAGCGACTTGGTTCGCCAGGCCGCCACGACTGAAAAAATTGATCCTGAGGTTTTACGCCAAAGAATTGCCGCAGGCACTGCTGTTATCTGTCTTAATAAAAAACACACCAATGGACGCCCTCTGGCCGTTGGAGAAGGCTTACGCACCAAAACCAACGCCAACCTGGGGACCAGCCAGGACGACACCAGTATTGACAAAGAGCTGGAGAAAGCCAAAGTCGCCGCCGCTGCGGGGGCCGATGCCCTGATGGATCTTTCAACCGGCGGTCCCATTGATAAAATTCGCGCTGCGATTATTGCTGAGACCGATCTTTGCATTGGCAGCGTTCCTCTCTATCAAGCAGCCTGTGATGCGGTCAACACACAGGGCAAACCGATCGTCGACATGACCGTTGAAGATATTTTTGCTGGCGTCCAAAAACATCTGGACGACGGTGTCGACTTTATCACTGTCCACTGTGGCGTCACCCGCGAAACTGCTTCCAGAATGGATAAAGAAGGTCGACTCATGGAGGTTGTCTCCCGCGGCGGGTCTTTTACCATTGGCTGGATGGATTACAATAATGCCGAAAACCCCCTCTATGAATACTACGATCGACTGCTGGAGATGGTTCGTCCCTACGATGCCGTTCTCTCCCTGGGAGACGGATTTCGTCCCGGCTGCCTCACTGATGCCAGTGACCGTGCCCAGATTCAGGAATTAATCATCCTGGGAGAGCTGACGCAACGTGCTCAGGATGCCGGCGTCCAGGTGATGATCGAAGGGCCGGGCCACGTTCCTTTAAACCAGATCGAAGCCAACATCAAACTGCAAAAACGTCTCTGCCATGGAGCCCCATTTTACGTCCTGGGGCCATTGGTCACCGATATTGCTCCTGGGTACGATCATATCACTTCAGCCATTGGCGGAACTGTCGCGGCAGCAGCCGGAGCAAATTTCCTCTGCTATGTCACCCCCAGCGAACACCTTCGTTTGCCAACTATTGAAGATGTTCACGAAGGTGTCATGGCCGTGCGCCTGGCAGCCCATGCTGCCGATATTGTTAAAGGGATCCCTGGCGCGATAGAAAAAGACAACGCCATGGCTGTTGCCCGGAAAGAGCTGGATTGGGAAGGCCAATATGCGGTTGCCCTCGATCCCGACAAAGCACGTAAATGGCGGGACGAATCTGGTGTGGATGAATCACATGGCGCCTGCACCATGTGCGGTTCTCTCTGCGCTTACAAAGTCATGGGGGAAAGAGATGGGAAAAAGGCGGTCTAGCTTGTGGACTTTGCAAAGATAAAGTCCTGCGTAATATTTTTTGGAAATACCAGCAAAAATGGGGCAGTCCCGGTTCTTTGCGGCGCAATGCACCACTATTCTTTGCTACCCGTAAACTTCCGGGACAGCCCCCGATGAAGCTGGGGACGGTCCCGAATTTGCTACAAATTTGTAAAAACTAGTGTCATTCTGAACATGTTCCCCGAAATACTCCCTGAAATTCACATAAAAAATGGACTGCTGTGCCGGACAACTCGTCCGGCGCTTTTTCAGGACCCTTGCCGATGTGTGCAAAAAAAATTACCCGACAAAAACGCAAACCAAAAATCAAACTACGTGGGTTTAACAACCTGACGAAAAGTCTCACCTTCAACATTTACGATATCTGTTACGCCAAACGTCCTCAGGCACGCAAAGAATATCTGCAATATATTGACGAAGAATATAATGCAAAACGATTGACCCGGATACTGACCGAAGTGTCCGACATCCTCGGTGCCACTATTCTCAATATTTCCAGTCAGGACTACGACCCGATGGGAGCGTCGGTCACCATCCTGATTGCCGAGGAACCCATTGAGACCAAATCCGATACGGTCGTCGCCCACCTGGATAAAAGTCACCTCTGTATTCACACTTATCCAGAAACCGATTTGAAATCTGGAATTTCCACTTTTCGGGTTGATATCGATGTTTCCACCTGTGGTAGAATCAGTCCATTGAAAGCACTCAACCATCTGATTTCATCCTTTGAGTCCGATATTGTCCTGATCGATTACAAGGTGCGCGGATTTACCCGGGATATCAAAGGACGCAAGCACTATATAGACCATCGAATTCACAGTATCCAACAATATATCCGGAAAAAAATCCGCGACCGATACCAGTGTGTCGATATCAATATTTACCAGGAAAACCTGTTTCATACTAAAATGCTTGTTAAAGATTTTGATCTCAATCAATATCTTTTTTCGACAACCTACGAAGATCTGTCTGATGGAGAACGGGTCAAGATCAAAACCATTCTTGAACAGGAAATGACGGAGATTTTTTACGCTAAAAACATTTATTGAGAGATAAAAACATGAAAGCAAACCACCTTTTCCCTTTATTGGTTATGATGATTTCACTGCTCGGCTGTCAACCTGCGAAACAATATCTGGGCGAACCAGAACTCCCTTATCCCCCTGAACGTGATCCGATGATCGGTGATGTTCTCCATCTGCCAACCGGAATCTATGTTGATCAAGCCGTCATGCTGGAACAGGCCAGCCGAACGCAAGTCGTCTTTGTCGGTGAAACTCACGACAATCCCGCTTCACACCGTTTACAGGAAGAGATCCTCCAAACGCTGCAACAACATAATCCCGGGAAAATCACCCTGGCAATGGAGATGTTCACTCCAGAGCAGCAACCGGTTCTCGATCTTTGGATTGAGGGTCAACTGTCGGAGAAAGCGTTTTTACAACAGGTTGACTGGTACCATAACTGGCAGATGAACTTTGCCTTCTATCGCCCTTTACTCGACTACTGCCGCGAGCATAAAATCCCGCTGCTGGCCCTGAATGCAGACAATAGCCTGAAACGCAAAGTTGCCCGGACCCCTCTGACCGAACTGTCTGAGAAAGAGCAGCAACAGCTCCCCGATATGAAGCACCACGATCCCTATCAGGAGGCCATGGTTCAGGCTTTTTTCAAGGACCATAAAATGGGCCAAACCATGCTCGATGGTTTTCAGCGCGTCCAGACCCTTTGGGATGAGACCATGGCACAAAACCTGGCAATCTATCTGCAGGGGGCAGGAGCAGATCGTCAGGTTCTGGTAATCGCCGGAGGCAATCATGTCCGCTACGGGTTCGGTATTCCCCGCCGTCTGTTCCGCCGCACCCCGGTGAGTTACCTGCTGATTGGATCAGAAGAGCTGGATATTCCTGAGGATAAACAGGATCGATTGATGGATGTCGTCAAACCCGACTATCCGATGCTCCCCTACCATTTCCTCACCTTTACCGAGTATGAAGATTTGCCGAACCCTGGAGTTAAACTGGGGATCATGCTGGACAAGGCTGATGGCGGCCTACTGGTCAAGGGAGTCATCCCCGACTCAATTGCACAGCGACACCGCTTACAAGAGGGGGACATTTTAACTCAAATTGATGATCAGACACTGACAGAACCTTTTGATCTGATCTATGAATTACAACAGAAAAGCAGTGAGGGAAAATCGACATTAACCCTGTTGCGTGGTGACGAATCGATAACCAGGACCATTGATTTTTCTAAAATGGAGAAGTAGCAAACAGGACACCTGTTGGAGACTATCGAATCTAAAGAATGACTGCTATGAACCCAGACTCCAGGCTGTTGATTTTCAGCAAGTATCCCGTCCCGGGCGAGGCCAAAACCAGACTCATTCCAGCTCTGGGTCCCGCAGGGGCTGCTCAACTGCATCGCCGTATGGCTGAATATGCCGTCCGCGTCGTTCACTCGTCGGGAGAAAGGAGCTCGACAAAGACATCCGAGGTTGTCGTCTACTACACTGGGGCCCGGTTGAAAGATTTCCGCGCCTGGCTTGGCCCTGACCTGCGATATCATGCCCAGACATCAGGTGATCTGGGACAACGGATGCAAACCGCCTTCAAGGCAACTTTTGCCGCTGGCGCCAATCATGTTATCGGTATTGGCACTGACGTCCCCGCCCTCTCTGCTGCCATTCTCCATCGGGCTGATAAAAATCTTGATAATCACGATATTGTTCTGGGTCCCGCTGCCGATGGTGGTTACTACCTCATCGGGATGAATTCTTTTCACCCCGAGCTATTTGTCGATATTGAATGGGGAACCGAACGGGTCTACTCACAAACGCGGGAGGCCTGTAAAAAACTCGGCTTCCGGGTCGCCGAACTCCCGACCTTAAGTGATATTGATCGGCCAGAAGACTTGCGCACGCTCAACAATGATCACCGTTTCAGTGACATCATCACCGACAAACCGCTCCTTTCAGTGGTTATTCCAACCCTCAACGAAGCCGCAGTGCTTGGTCGCACGCTCCAGCAACTTCAACATGGGGACAAGATTGAAATCGTCATTGCCGATGGTGGCAGTGAGGACAACACCACTGAAATTGCGACCAAGTTTGGAACCAAGCTCATCAAAGCCTCTACCGGGCGAGCCAATCAGCTTAATGAAGGAGTCAAAAGCAGTACCGGGAGGCATCTCCTCTTTCTTCATGCTGACACGCGGCTCCCTCACAACTATGACGAACTGATCCGGACAGCTCTGGACAATCCCGGTACCGTTGCAGGTGCATTCCGGTTCAAAACCGACACACCCAGTCGCGCAATGCGCATCATTGAGTGGGGAACTCATTTCCGCTCTGCTGTTTTACAGTGGCCCTATGGCGATCAGGGATTATTCATGGAAAGAAGAATATTTGCTGAATCGGGAGGATTTCCCGCCATCCCCATTATGGAGGATTTTGAGCTTATACGCCAACTTCGTCGCCGTGGTACAATCGTAACTCTGACCGAAGCAGCGACAACCTCTGCACGCCGCTGGAAACGACTGGGTCTCATTCGCACCACCATCATCAACCAGCTGATGATCACCGGTTTTCTTTTCGGTGTACCAGCTGAAAGGCTGAGGCGTCTTTATCGGCGCAAATAAAAAGGGAGAGGGCATGAACATGACCGGTCAAAAAAAACTACCCCTTTTCGGGCTATTCTTCTTATTGTTAATCTCCCTGATTATTTCACCCCCTGCAATCCAGGCGGCAGAAAATCGGTCCACCTCTCCAATCGAGATAGGACTTTTTTCCAAAAATAATCTGGATCACTGGGAAGAAAAAGAATTTGTCAATCAAACCAGCTACCAACTGGTGAAGCAGAATAGTCAAATAATTCTCCATGCGGAAGCAGAGGCATCTGCTTCCGGTCTGTTCAAAGAGGTTACAATCGATTTGACCACCCACCCATTCCTCAATTGGCAATGGAAAGTTGAAAAAGGGCATCCCCCTCTTTCTGAAAGGACCAAAGCCGGTGATGATTATGCGGCGCGTATTTACATTGTTGTTAAAGGGGGGTTGGCATTCTGGAAAACCAGAGCAATCAATTACGTCTGGTCTTCAACAGAGAAAAAGGGGGCAACCTGGCCCAACGCTTTTGTCGGAAAAAATGCAATGTTGCTGGCCGTACGCTCTGCGGAAGACCTGAAGGATAAATGGTATCAAGAGAAAAGAAACGTCTACGAAGATCTAAAAAAAGTTTTTGGTGAAAAGATCAGAGAAATTCACGCAGTGGCTATTATGACCGATAGCGACAATTCAAAGGGATTAGTGCGGGCCAGTTATGGTGACATCAGCTTCACGGTTGACTAGATAACACAGATCAAACCTGTGATTATTTTTTTAAGAACAATGGTCAACGATTAAAGATTGTAAGCTCGCTTACAGTTTCAAACTTGTCACTATTGTAAGATATTAACGGATTACATAAAAATATAACGATATCCTCCAGGAGGGAAAATGTCTCAATTGTGCACTACGGAAAGCCATCGCAGGACCATTGTTAAATCCCTTCTATGGCGCTTTATTGGTATATTCTGGACCTGGGGAGGGGCTTTCGTCATTATTTCCCTGCTTCCCGATGCACAGAAAAATGCTGTCGTCATCGCAACACTTGTAACTGCCTGGCATCATTCGACTCGCATGCTGATGTATTATGGATATGAGCGGATCTGGATGAAAGTCTCTTGGGGGAAGCTTGGTCAAGGAGATGAGATTGCAGCAAAACCGCTGCAGCTACGCCATCGAGTCCTCTGGACATCGGGGGTTGTTCTGTCCATTACACTCATTTTCTGGCTACTCCTGTCGGTGACACCAAATGTCAAAAAAGTTCAAAAGGATATCCTGCAACAGAAATCCAATCTGTCCCAAACTGTGGATAAAGACGGAAAATCATGAATATTCTCCACATCTCCGGGAGTCCAAGACTGAACGGAAATACGGCATACCTGCTTGATAAATTACATATAATTTCATTCTCTAAACATTTCGAATAGATCCGAGGCATTCATATGGCTTACAATCCCCAATCCTGGACTCGTTACGAGTTTGATCAACTCCCCATATATGTACGTTCAGATCGACCGACCTGGTTTGTCCCAAATAACAGCGGTGAAGAATTACTGCAGGCGGCTGACGGGGCAAAGGGGCAGCCTCTTCTGGAAAAGTTTCTCTCCAGATTACCCGATGCTCCCGCAGTTAAATATCCCGGGCGTTATCAATACCTGAAAACGGATCGGTTAAATGAACTCTGGCTACATGTCACCAACCGCTGCAACTTAAGCTGTCAGCATTGTCTGTTCACTTCCGGTCCAACATCCACTGAGGAGATGAGTGCCGCGCAGATTTTAAGCCGGGCGGGCGAAGCGGTAGAACTGGGTTGCCGGATTTTTGCTTTGACCGGAGGGGAACCATTATTTCATCCTGAATTTGAAAAAATCCTGTCTGGGCTGCTTGAATTTCCAGAGTGCCATGTGGTGATCCTGACAAATGGGCTGTTGCTGGAAGACAAATTGACGGACGATTTTGACTTGAGCCGAGTTCATCTGCAGATCAGTGTTGATGGATTGGATGATAGACATGATGCAATCCGCGGTCGGGGGACTTTCGTTCAGTTAAAAAAACAACTGTTGGCGCTGAAGCGACGCAAGATTCCATTCACCTTGTCGATGTGTGTTGAGCGGCGTAATCTGGATGATATGGCTCAGTTGGTCGACTTTGCTGCAGAAGTTGGAGCGAGCAACCTGCACTATCTCTGGTACTTTATTCAGGGTCGCGGCACTGATAGCGGATTTGTCCCCACAGATGAGATTTTCCCCCGTTTCATAGCTGCCGTTGAGAAAGCAGAGCAACAAGCCATCCAGATTGATAATCTGACCGCCTTGAAAACCCAGATTTTTGCCCCTGCTGGAACCCTGCACGATGGCAGCGGTAGTGGTTGGGAATCTGCTGCAATCGGTCCGGATGGAAACCTTTACCCCTCAGCGGCTCTGGTCGGAAATCAAGACCTTGTCACCACCGTGGAAGACCGCTTAACTGATGCCTGGCACAACAGCCCGGTATTGGAAAAAATCCGCCAGGCTACGATTGCAGAACTAGATGACCCGCTCCGATATCTGACCGGCGGAGGGGATCTGGATCACTCCTGGATTCATGGTGGAAAATCTTCTGGAACTGATCCTTATCTTCCCCTCTATGAACAGATTATGTTCTGGCTTATCCAGCGTGAAGCGACCCGGCATCCTGAACAAGAACAACCGGGACTACGACTCAAAATGGGAGATATCCTGGAAAGCTGCGGGGCCCATGGTCATGTTGCCCTGACTCACGCCAATTGCCTCCTGTCTATCGCCGAAAAAAACAGCCGCAGTGTGGTGAAAAATTATTACAGCGTGGCTGCAACAGACACCAAAGAGGACATCCTCAATCCCGTCTGTTACGCTGATCAGGACATTTCACACATTCCGGAAAAATATCGATTCCGTGGTTATGGTTGCGGCAGCCCGGTGTTGGATGCACAGATCAAGACCGGTGAGACGGTTGTTGACCTTGGCAGCGGCCGAGGCGTCGAAATTTACATTTCGGCCCGTCTGGTTGGTCGTAAGGGGAGTAGTATCGGGGTTGACATGCTCGATCCGATGCTCACAATTGCCGAGCAGGGAGCCGTAGAGGTTCGAAAAAATCTCGGTTACAACAATATCGAATTTCGCAAAGGATATCTGGAAGAATTGCCGCTCGAAAACAACACCGTCGACCTGGTCCTTTCAAACTGTGTCATGAATCTTTCAGCAGACAAACGTCGTGCTTTTGCCGAAATCTATCGTTCGCTGCAACCTGGTGGGCGTCTGGTCATATCAGATGTCGTTTGCGAGGACGAACCGGATGCTGCAATCCGTAACGATGCAGACCTGCAAGGAGAATGTATTGCCGGAGCGTTGCTGCAGAAAGACCTGATTGGATTGCTGGAAGAAGCTGGATTTGTCGACGTCCGGTTACTCAAGCGGTTCCCTTACCGTGTGGTACGCGGTCATCCTTTTTTTTCGCTGACTTTTGCGGCATGGAAGCCGGGCGACAGTCAGCTGGTTCCGGTGATTTATCGTGGCCCGCTATCACAATTGCCATTACCAGATGGAACATTTCTCTTCCCCGGACAGAAAACTCTGATTGCCAAAAATTTGGCTGAACACCTTGATGAGCACATTTTTCTGCTTGATGACGCTGATGGCAGCGTTACAAATCTGGATCTGGAAGATGGTTGCGCCTGCGCCCTACCGCCAGAATCGGCCTCTTCGCCGACCCCCGCGAATGAAAAATATCGTTTCGGCTGCATGGTTTGTGGTGAGGATTTGATCTATCCGGACAAGGAAGTCAAGCTTGATTGCCATTATTGTGGACAACAAGGTTCTGCCAATGCCCACTGTGAGAATGAACATTTTGTTTGCGACCAGTGCCACAGCGAGGACGCATTGGATGTTATGGAACATCTCTGCGACGAATCGACCGAAACAGATATGCTGGAAATTCTGGCACGCCTCAGAAAACACCCATCAATCCCGGTTCACGGTCCTGAACACCACGCCTTAATGCCGGCAATTATTGTGACAGCTTATCGCAACAGTGGCAGGAAAATTGAAGAGGATTTGATTGCAACAGCAATCCGCCGGGGGCATCAGATCATCGGTGGAAGCTGTGCCTTCACAGGGATCTGTGGCTCAGCCTCCGGGGTCGGGATTGCCTTCAGTTTGCTACTGCAAGCCAACCCGGTCAAAGCTGAACAACGGCAGATAGTGCAACACATGACTCAACAAGTATTGGCGGATATAGCCGAACTCAAAGCAGCTCGCTGCTGCCAGCGTGATTGCTGGCTGGGATTGAAAAAAGCCGCTGAGCTATCCAAAGAATATTTGCCAATCACATTGCAGGCCGATGCAGTCATCGGTTGTTATCAACGACATCAAAATAAAGAGTGTATCGGAATGGAGTGTCCAGTTTTGCAAGAACAAGCCGCTGAAACAATAAATTCGTCCCCCAAGGCTTAGCAGTTTTTCAGGACCTAAGGCATACAGTTAGTCTGTCGAGATCCTGAAAAACTA
Source organism: Deltaproteobacteria bacterium tcs-42 (assembly GCA_002049545.1). Taxonomy (GTDB): domain Bacteria; phylum Desulfobacterota; class Desulfuromonadia; order Desulfuromonadales; family Geopsychrobacteraceae; genus Desulfuromusa. Next base: position 29,513 of record LLYT01000029.1, read on the forward strand.
CTGCAACACCGGAGGAGGCGATTTTTTTGCTTGCCCATCAAGCTTTTCCAGCACTCCCGAGAACAGCCTCGTTCTTATGTTTGATCAGGCTGATCAGCTCTTTTCGGGCGGCACCAAGATACTTGCGTGGATCGAATTCACCTGGGTCGTTAGCTAAATATTCACGAACTTTGGCTGTCACTGCCAAACGGCCATCTGAATCAATATTGATTTTACAAACGGCACTGGCCGCAGCCTTACGCAACTGATCTTCCGGCACACCAACAGCTCCGTCCATCTTGCCGCCATACTGGTTGATCAATCTCACATACTCAGGGACAACACTGGAAGCACCATGCAGGACAATTGGAAAACCGGGAATCCGCTTTTCACACTCTTCGAGGATATCAAACCGCAGCGGTGGAACGGATTCCCCTTCTTTGAGCTTAAACTTATAAGCACCATGACTGGTTCCGATAGAAATAGCCAGAGAATCGACACCGGTTTTTTTGACAAAATCTTCAACATCATCAGGCTGGGTATAGGTTGATTCTTCAGCAACGACTTCATCCTCAATCCCGGCGAGTACACCAAGTTCACCCTCAACAGTGACATCGTAGGCATGGGCATATTCGACAACTTGATGCGTTAACGCCACGTTTTCGTCGTAGGGCAGATGTGACCCGTCAATCATAATTGATGAGAATCCCGAATCGATACAGCTCTTACAGAGTTCGAAGGAATCGCCGTGATCAAGATGGAGAACAATCGGGATATCGGCACCCATCTCTTTGGCCATTTGTACCGCACCTGTCGCCATGTAGCGCAACATGGTTTCGTTGGCGTAATTCCGTGCCCCCTTACTGACTTGAATAATAACCGGTGAATTGCTTTCTGCACAGGCGGTAATGATTGCCTGTAGCTGCTCCAGGTTATTAAAATTATAGGCTGGGATAGCATAACCACCATCAACCGCCTTGCGAAATATTTCCCGCGAATTCACCAATCCCAGATCCTTGTAACTGATAGCGTCACCCATTCAATTAGTCCTCCATCCCCTATGTGGATAATTAAGAAGCTCGACAACGGTCCGATTCGACAAAAAAATCGGATATTTATTTTGTAACAATCAATCCATGGATTGTCCAGCGGTAGAGGAAAAATTTAATTTCTGCTTATCTTAGTTCACTTAAGTTGAGTTCGGTCATTCGATTGACAGGGACGCATGAACCCATCCATGGGGCTTGACTGACGCCGTCCGGGCAGCAGACACCCTGCCAATGTAATGATTGAACTCTTGAGCGTTTTTATTCGAGTCAAATAGATATCCAGATGTAACTGTTCAGCAATGCCTTGAGGCACCCATTCCAAGGGCCACTTTGCGCCGTCCATGGCCGTTCGACTGTCGCCGTCCGTGGCGACAGACGCCCTTTCCATGGGTACCACAAGCCCCTATCAGTCGTGGTGGTGAATAATCAGAGAATAGAATGGCCCTGTCACCAAGACCAAGCCCTCCGTTG
>LLYT01000003.1 GCA_002049545.1 Deltaproteobacteria bacterium tcs-42
CTCACAAAATCAAGGACTTAGAAACCAGCCCTCGATTTTGGTCGCCCGTCCATGGGCTCCACAGGCTGTTTTTCAACAGCCTGCTACAGCCCGTAAAGTTTCATTTTTTCCCACAGATTTTTGCGGCTGATCCCCAGAACTTCGGCCGCTTCGGTTTTATTGCCACTGGTTTTTTTCAAAGCGCTCCGAATACATTTTTTTTCAGTAACGGCGACAGCAGCAGCAAGGTTTGACTCTTTAGTTTCGATTAAGTCGTTTTGAATTCCACTGATCTCCATCGGCAGGTTCCAAAGCTGGATCTGCGGTGCCGGAGCCAATACAGTTACCCGTTCCAGGATATTTCTTAACTCGCGAACGTTGCCGGGAAACGGATATTTATTCAGAGCCTGGGAAGCATCGCCTGAAAGGCTGAACTCTACCCCCCTCTCTTTCCCAAATTTTTCCAGGAAATAAGCGGTTAATTCCAGAATATCTTCTTTCCTTTCCTGCAAAGTTGGAACCGCTATGGGAATAACTTGAAGGCGGTAGTAAAGATCTTCTCGAAACTTCCCTTTTCTAACCTCTTCGGCAAGATTTTTGGTGGTGGAGCAAAGAACCCTGACATCAATCTTGATCGGGTTTTTTCCACCAACCCGTTCAATTTCTTGCTCCTGCAATACCCGCAGTAACTTGACTTGCAGGACAACGGGCATGTCACCGATTTCATCAAGCAGGATAGTCCCCTGATCGGCCAACTCAAATTTACCGATAGACGTTTGATCGGCACCAGTGAACGCCCCTTTTTCGTGACCGAACAACTCCGATTCCAGAAGTCCGCTTGGAATTGCCGCACAATTGACCCGGATATAGGGCTTGTCAGCACGCCGGCTTTCATAGTGGATAGCAGCAGCAACCAGTTCTTTACCGGTACCGCTTTCACCATGGATAAGAACCGTCGAATCGGATTGCGTTACTTGACTGATCAGGTTGAGCATCCGTTGCATCGGGGCACTGGAACCAATCAGAGGCTGGCGTTGGTCACAGCAATTTTCCAGAGAAACACAGCGTGCCTTAATAGTCAGAATGTTCAGAAGGCGCTCAACCCGTAAGGTCAGGTCATCCAGATCAAACGGCTTTAAAATATAATCTGCCGCACCTTTTTTCAGACAGTTCAATGCATCATCGGTATTACCGTGAGCTGTAATCAGAATCACCTCGGTACGCGGTGAGAACTGCTTGACTTCATCGAGTAGTTTCTCCCCATCGATACCAGGCATACGAATATCGGAGATAATCAGGTCGTAGTTGTTCTTTTTCACCAAACTTAAAGCATCGGTTCCATTGGTTGCCTGATCCACCACCCAGCCATGATTCTTTAAACGATCAAGCACCGTTATACGCACAATCTCTTCATCTTCAACGACCAGAATTCGTGTATTCATCCAGATTCCTCAATTGGTGTCAGCTATTGAAAAGGGACTGTCAGGGTAAAGCAAGCACCGCCATAAGGACTGTCTTGCACAGAAATGTTACCACCTAGGCGTTCGATCAATGAATGAGAAACAGAAAGCCCCAGCCCTGTCCCTTCGCCAACCTCTTTGGTGGTAAAAAACGGTTCGAAAATCTTATCTTGATTTTCCTCGGCAATACCGGGTCCGTCATCAGAAATTTCAATATGAATGGATCCCATATGCAAGCGGCTGTACACGTGAATTGTTCCGCTATCTTTCCCGATAGACTGGACAGCATTAGCCGCCAGGTTTATGATCACCTGACGCAAGGCTTCAATTCCGGTCATCACCTGCTTGCCGATATTTAACTGCAAATCCAGTTGGATATTTTTATGACCCATACAGATTAATTCTACGCAGTCCTTAATTTCGCCATCAATATCACCAGATTTTATTTCCAGAGGTTCTTTCCTGCCGATATTGAGAAGTTGCTGGACAGTTCCCTTAATTCTATCGATTCCCTGGCCGAGCAAGGTCAGATAACGGTTTTGCAACTCCGGTTGATCCAGGTTCCGTTGCATTGTCTGGACACAGTTCTGCATCCCGCCGAGGGGATTATTGATTTCATGTGATATCCCGGCAACCAGACGCCCCAACGCTGCCTGCTTTTCACTCTGAAATACCTGCTCACGGATTGTATCAAGCTCCCGCTGTGAGGTTTCCAGTCGTTGACAAAGTCGACGAAAATGTTTACTCAGCACCCCTATTTCATCATTGCGGTCAATTGCTCCGGAGTGATTGGAGAAAGGTTGTTCAGGATAGTGATCCATGGCGTCAGCAAGCAACTTTAACCGTCTGCCGACCAGGGAATTAAAAAGCAAGTATAGACTGAGGGAAACAATTATAATTGTTGCCAGCGCAATACCCAGCAACATTCGGTTGTTAGTCTTTATTTCTGCATAAGCCCAGTCCATCGGAATCGTAACATTCATCCCCCCACGAATATCTCCGATGATATACCTCTCTCGGCTATGGCACTGGAGACATTGAGAATTAACTGTCAGAGGAGCCATATAGCGCAAACGGTAGTTCCCCTCAACCCGTTCTATCTCAATCGCCTCACCGGCACCGGCAGCGGCAGCAAAGCTCTCCAGACTACGTCGTTCAAAACTGTCAGGGGCGTTATCCGGGTTGACCGGTTGCAGACTGGTAACATTAAACTGTCCCATCCCCTCTTTTGCCGCATAGGCCGACAGCTCCCGAGTGACCATGGCAGGGTTACGCTTTACCAACCAATTGCCCTGCGCGTCCTGAATTGCACCCTGCTCAAGAAATGGATTGCTTTCCACTCCGGGAGCTTTGACCAAGAAAAGACCGTTGTGATCCGAGACCCATTGCCGGGTCAAACGGATCTGAGTGAAGAGCATTTTAGCCTGCTGGGTCGCATGCTCAACCACCAGATCTTCCTGAAAATCGGAGGTTCGATAAAAAGTGATTCCATACGAAATGCAAATCACCAGGCTGATCAAAAGAATTAGTTTGGTTTTTAACTGCATATAAAAGGAAACTCTATTAATCATAAGGGTTTATATGTTTGCCTTGGCTGCTACCGAACGGTAACATGGCTGGCAAGGCAAAGGCTACCCTCTGGTAACAAAAACAACATTCAATATTACATATGTTAGTGAAAAACAAAGTATTTATTATGGCATAATCTTTGCTATATCAAAATAAGGTGGATGATTTGTTGCTTTTGAATCAACATCTGATATTAATTATTGCTGTAGCTATTATGTCATTAGATGAAACTCTCTCGAAAAGAATTATGACTGCCACTCAAGTAAGGAGGTGATTGAATGTCGAGTAAAAAAAACCCGAAGCCAAAGATGTCCGCGGCAAAGAAAATGTGGATTTTGGGAGCGACGTTTGGCGTTGTGGGTGCGATGGTTCTGGTTCTGGCTTCGGGCTTTATGGTTGAGTCAACCAACACCGATAAATTTTGTGTTAGTTGCCATGTCATGGAGCCCTTTAGAACCTCGTGGAAAGCTTCTGTCCACGGCGGTAAAAACCCGCAGGGGTTTACTGCACAATGTGTCGATTGCCATCTGCCACATGACGGTTTTGTCAATTATCTGGTCACCAAGGCAAGAACAGGGTTAAGCGACGTTTACCACAATTTTTTCATTGATGGGGAAAGCTTTGATTGGGCCGCAAACACCGAGGAAAATCGGCTTAAATTCACTTTTGACAGCGCCTGTCACCGTTGTCACCACAATTTGACCCCACCGGGAATATCAACAGGTGGCTTTATCGCTCACCGGGCCTATATGAGGGGCGAGGCAAACAAAATGTGTGTTGAGTGTCATATGCATGTTGGTCACAAGGATATGCTGCGGACAGTCGAAGAATTTTATGCAACGCAAAAATAACTAAGCGAAAAGGAGGTTTCAAGTGAAACAAATTTATGGAAAAATTGGACTGATCAGCCTTGCCTGTCTGCTGGTCTGGAGTGGGATGGCCTTTGCTGCTAATACCCCGAACCTGGCGCCGAAAAAAATCGTGGTTAAACGCGGATACACCAAAGAGGCAGCCAAATGTGTCGAGTGTCACGCCGATAAGACCCCAGGGGTGGTCTCTGATTGGAAGACGAGTCGCATGGCAAATGCCGGTGTCTCTTGTTACGATTGTCACGTGGTTGAAGCAAGCTCACTAATGGCGAGCCAGTGCTCGGGCCTCAAGGGGACCGACATCATGATCTCACCAATGGTCTCTTCCAAAACCTGCTCTCGCTGTCACCCCTCTGAAGTGGACGAATTTTTAAAAAGTGCTCACGCCGACCTGTCACGTGACGCAGTTTATGACGAAGAAAAGGCTGCGGGTAAGTTGGTTGGGCTGCAACTACAGCATGAAGGTGCCGGCTTCCTTGGTGTTGAGCCAGGTTCTTTGGTGAACGAAGCTTCTCGGACTTCCGGTTGTGCCGTATGCCACGGTAGTGTGGTCGAGGTTGGCCCCGACAACAAACCGATCAAGAGCACTTGGCCCGGCGGCGTCGGTACTCTTTATCCCGACGGTTCGGTAGGTAACTGTACCGTATGTCACACCCGTCATGGCTTTTCAATCGCCGAAGCCCGCAAGCCGGAAGCTTGTGCCAGCTGCCACCTTGGCCCTGATCATCCAAATATCGAAATCTACCATGAGTCCAAGCACGGCCAAATTTTCCTCACTGACGGCGAAGATTGGGAATGGGAAAGCGCAACCGGTACCTGGCAACCAGGCGACTACCGTGCCCCAACTTGTGCAGTATGCCACATGTCCGGTATCGGTGAGCTTGAGACCACCCACAATGTCGCTGATCGTCTTAAGTGGGACCTGATGCACAAGCGCAGCGAAATTCGCAGCGGTGCCCGTGGTGACGGTGAAAAAGGTGATAAGTTGATGCGCAAAGTCTGCATTAACTGCCATGGACCAAGTCACACCGACAACACGCGGCAGATGCTTGATAGCGCAGTCGCTTTATACAACACGTATTGGGATGGTGCCGTGGAAATGAAGAAGGAACTCGCAGCCAAAGGTTTGCTGGGTGAGGATCCATGGCGTGATGGTTTCCAGGAATTGATGTACTACCTCTGGCATCATACCGGTCGTCGTGCCCGCCATGGTGCAGCTATGAACGGTCCAGACTATGCACACTGGCATGGATTCTTCCAAATGTTCCAAGTATACAAAGATATGGAAGGTATCTATAATTGGCGTCTCGAAAACAATAAGATCGAAGAACTAAGTACCGTTATGAGTACTGGACCAGAATAGGGTTCGTTGATATCTCTTGCCAGACAAAAGCCCCCGTTTAACGACGGGGGCTTTTGCTATCCATCTTATTAAATAAAAGGTTCGATGATGAAAAGGTTTTTTATTATTTTTCTATTGTTGTTACTTGCCACAAGTTGCTTTGCTTTGACAGAGAGTTTCGGCCCGCAATACGACACTGTCGTCAAGATATTTCAGGGAAAAGGCGAGCCGTATGCCATGGATGCCAACTGGAAAAGCCAGACGTTGCTAACCATAGGGGTTTTTAACCACAGCAAGGACTATGATCAATATGCAAGTCATGCCTGTGACGTCATTGAGAAAAATGGTTTTCAGGGAAAAGGTGTTGCGGCGCAGATTGTCGATATGAGAAAGCTGATAGAGAGCGAAGAATGGGTCGTATTGGGGGAGGCTCAATGCAATTAATCTGAAGATCGCTGTACTATTTTCAGTGCCTGGTGGGGACAGGCAGAAACGCAAACCCCACAATCGCAACACCGGTTGATGTCGACAACCACTTTTTTACTGCCGAAACCATCTGGAAATTCGGTCTCCAAAGTTAAGGCTGAATACGAGCAGGCAGCAGCACAAGATCCGCACCCCGTACATTTATCCAGAGCTGTAACGGTCATCAAAATATTCTCGGATCATGGGTGTAAGGGTGATGTAACGGGGCATGCCTGCTGTTGCCCCACTCTCATTTTCCGGTGACTGCTATTTTCTATTTAAAGCTTTCCAAAGTCAAACCCTGCAACAATCCTGCAGCATCACCCCACGATATTGTTCCAATACGCTGATGAAAACCATGGACTTTAATCCAGGACTTTCAGTCCCGATTTGTTTTACAGTTAATGGGTGCATTTTGTGGTGGGTGTTGTTATCCTGAGCGGCCAAATTGGATAATCGCCATTGAAAAAGGGGGAATTGTGGCGGGAACCATGCTCGATTTCAGGCCATAAAAACAATAAAAATAACAGGTTATGTACTGATATGCTTTTAATGATTGATAATTACGACTCTTTTACCTACAACCTGGTGCAGTACTTTATGGAACTGGGTGAAGAGGTCAAGGTGATCCGAAATGATAAATTGACCCTTGCGGATATTGAACAACTGGCTCCCGATCGGTTGGTGATTTCTCCCGGGCCGTGTACGCCGAAAGAGGCGGGGATTTCGGTTGCGGCGATTCAGCAGTTTGCTGGTAAAATACCCATTTTGGGTATCTGCCTGGGACATCAGTCCATCACCGAGGCATTTGCCGGAAAAGTGGTGCGGGCTGATCGTTTAATGCATGGTAAAACCAGCCCGATTCATCATGATGGTCATGCCCTTTATCAAAATCTGCCCGATCCTTTTACGGCAACACGTTACCATTCCCTGATTGCCGAGCGGGAGAGTTTCCCCGCTTGCTTGAACATCACCGCATGGACCGAAGAAGGGGAAATTATGGGGTTGCGGCATCAAGAATTACCGGTGTGGGGTGTGCAGTTTCATCCCGAATCCATTCTGACAACTGAGGGGATGGATTTGCTGGATAATTTTCTGCGTCTGTCGTCCGGGTAGTGTCACCTGAACCACAGAGAGAGCGGGGCTCAGAGAGGGGCGACTTCTTTTAGCCTGTACCCTGTTCTGAAGACCAAAGAGCTTTTGGCATTTCTCTGCGGCACAGTGCCTCAGTGGTAAAATGTTGAATACAAGAATATAATATCGATGGTTGGAGATTTATTGATGATTAAAACTGCGATTGCCAAACTGGTTGAACGGCACGATTTGAGTGAGCCGGAAATGATTGATGCCATGAATCAGATTATGGGTGGTGAGGCCACTCCGGCGCAGATTGGTTCATTTATCACTGCTTTGCGGATGAAAGGGGAAACGATACCCGAAATTATCGGTGCAGCACGGGTGATGCGGGAGCGTGCCACCCCGATCCGGGTGGGTGATGTGGTCGATATCGACCGTGATGATATTGATGTTGATCGCGAAACCATTCTGGATACTTGTGGAACCGGTGGCAGTGGAACCAGGAGTTTTAATATTTCAACGACAGTTGCGATTGTTGTTGCGGCATGCGGTGCTAAGGTTGCCAAACATGGGAACCGCAGTGTTTCATCTTCCTGCGGTAGCGCCGATGTTCTGGAAGAGCTTGGGGTGAAACTCGATATTTCACCCGAGCAGGTTGCCAAATCAATCGCCGCAGCGGGGGTCGGTTTTTTGTTTGCCCCGGCATTGCACGGAGCGATGAAGCACGCGATCGGCCCCCGGCGTGAGATCGGGATCCGGACGATTTTTAATCTCCTTGGACCGCTAACCAACCCCGCCGGAGCCGATCGGCAGGTTCTGGGGGTCTATCGTCGCGAGTTGGTCGAGCCATTAGCACAGGTGTTGCAACAGCTGGGTTGCCGGCGTGGGTTTGTGGTGCATGGCGAAGATGGCATGGATGAAATTACTTTGACCGGGACCACCCTGGTGGCGGCAATTCAAGGCAATAGTGTTGAGCTGCACACCGTGACCCCCGAGGCGTTCGGATTTGAACGCTGTCAACTGGATGATCTGCAGGGGGGCGATGCCCGGCAGAATGCCACAATTGTCAACGCTGTCCTGGCCGGTGAACCCGGACCAAAGCTCGATATTGTCTTGTTGAACAGTTCTTATGCTTTGGTTGCTGCGGGACTGGCTGATGGCATTGATGCCGGCATTGAGCAGGCACGTGAAGCGATTACCAGTGGACGGGCCAAGGCGACGCTGGAAACCTTGATCGCGATGACGAACCAATGATTCTCAATCGCATATTGCAGACTAAAAAGGACGAAGTGCGAGCTGAGCAGATTCGCTTGCCGCTGTCTGAGTTGAAAAAAAAGGTGGCAGACTCGGGTCAGGTGAGAGGTTTTGCCACGAAATTGCGTCAAGCTTCGGTCGCCGGTACCGCGATTATTGCTGAAGTGAAAAAAGGATCTCCTTCAAAAGGGATTATCCGGGACGATTTTGATCCGGTTGCGATTGCCTGCAGCTATGAAAGGGGGGGAGCCAGCTGTCTTTCGGTTTTGACCGATGAACAATATTTTTATGGTTCTCTCGATTATCTTGGACAGATTCGCGCGCAGGTTGATTTGCCTTTGCTGCGCAAGGATTTTATCGTCGATCCCTATCAGGTCTTTCAGGCGCGGGCCGCCGGTGCAGATGCCATTCTCCTCATCGCCGCTGCTCTCGAAGAAGGGCAGCTGTTGGAACTGGCAGAATTGGCAACCGGGCTTGAACTTGACATTTTACTGGAAGTGCACAACGGTGTCGAGCTGGAGCGAGCATTGCAACTGCCGGTTGATCTGATCGGTATCAATAACCGGAACCTGCAGACGTTTGTCACCGATCTGGCTGTGACCGAACAACTGGCGGGAAAAATTCCTTCGCAGCAATTAGCCGTTGCCGAGAGTGGAATCCATAATCGGGCCGATATTGAACGGTTGCAACAATCGGGAGCCGGGGCGTTTTTGATTGGTGAGAGTTTGATGCGGCAAGATGATATTGAGGGGAAATTGCGGGAATTGTTAGGTTGATTTCTTAGAGTCAAGACCGTCGGTTCGCGGACCGACAGCCGCCTTCATTTTCTTTGAATCGCAAAGAAAACGAAGCAAAAGAAAGCTCTTTTTATTTCTGTCGCGAGTGGCTCTGCTACTTCTCAACGTTAGCTATATAGGGATGGGGTGCGGCTGCGTTGTCGCTGTTGTAGATTGTTACCAGGTGTCGGAAAGGTAGAGAACTGCTCATTGATAAATTTCGTTCGTCGCCTAACGAAGCGCAAGCGCTTCTAATGGCGAACGGGTCAAGGGCAAGAACAACGAACAAAGGGATAGGTTGTTGTTATTGATCTTTTCCCCGTGTGACGCTGCCGGAATGAAAGCGGCGCCGCAACCCCGCGACCTTGACCTTGATTTTGAATAATAAGAACCCCACAGCCGACAACATATGACGACAAAAATAAAAATATGCGGTATCACCAATATTGAAGACGCCCTCTTTGCCGCCAATGCCGGTGCCGATGCACTGGGGTTTGTTTTTTATCCCAAGAGCCCCCGTAACGTAGCCCCAGAGGTGGTCAAAGAGATTGTTGCGGCACTGCCGCCGTTTGTAACTACCGTGGGCCTGTTTGTTAACGCTCCGGCAGAAACGATCAGGCAGACCATGCTGGCTACCGGGTTGGACAGGGTCCAGCTGCATGGCGATGAATCCCCGCAGGATTGTTGCCTGCCGCCGTATCGAGTCGTTAAAGCCGTACGGGTCAAGGATGCTGCCTCTTTGGTTGGTATTGCTGACTATCAGGTGTCGGCTCTGCTGCTTGATGCCTGGAGCGATGACCATTATGGTGGTAGCGGCGAGAGTTTCGATTGGCAATTGGCTAAACAGGCGACCGGTCAGTCACCGTTAATCCTGGCAGGGGGGCTTGATCCTGCCAATGTTGCTCAAGCGATAGCAACCGTCAACCCGTATGCGGTTGATGTTTCCAGCGGGGTTGAAGAACGACCCGGTCGCAAAGATCACGCAAAAATTAAAGAATTTATTAAACAGGTGAGAAGATGAATTATCAATATCCCGATGACCGTGGCCATTTTGGTGAATATGGTGGACGCTACGTTGCTGAAACCTTGATGCCGGCACTTTTGGAGTTGGAACAGGCGTATGCCGAGGCCAAACACGATCCCGAGTTCCAGCGTGAGTTTGATTATTACTTGCGCAACTACGTTGGTCGTCCCAGCCCCTTGTATTTTGCCGAACGCCTCACCGAAGAGTTGGGCGGGGCCAAAATCTATCTTAAGCGGGAAGATTTAAATCATACCGGGGCGCATAAAGTTAACAATACTGTTGGCCAGATTCTGCTGGCGCGACGGATGGGCAAAAAGAAAGTGATTGCCGAGACCGGTGCCGGACAACATGGCGTTGCGACGGCAACGGTTGCGGCTTTGTTCGGGATGGAATGTGAAGTCTTCATGGGAAAGGAAGATATCCGCCGTCAAGCACTGAATGTCTTCCGCATGAAACTTCTCGGTGCCAAGGTGATCGAGGTTGCCAGCGGGACAGCAACCTTGAAAGATGCCATGAACGATGCTCTGCGTCATTGGGTAACCCATGTTCGTGATACCTTCTATGTCATCGGTACCGTTGCCGGGCCCCACCCTTATCCTGAGTTGGTGCGGGATTTTCAGTCTGTTATCGGCAACGAAGCGAAACAGCAACTTCAGGAAGCCGAAGGTTGTTTACCCGATGCTGCCGTCGCCTGTATCGGTGGCGGTTCAAATGCCATGGGGCTGTTTTACCCCTTTGTTAATGATACCGAGGTGAGGCTGTTGGGGGTCGAAGCCGCCGGGCTCGGTGTCGATACCGATAAGCATGCCGCTTCAATCTCCGCTGGTAGCACCGGCGTGTTACATGGTAACAAGACTTATTTATTGCAAGATGACGATGGCCAGATTCAGCATGCCCACTCTATTTCGGCCGGTCTCGATTACCCCGGTGTGGGGCCGGAACACGCTCTGTTAAACGATATTGAACGCGCCGAGTATGTAGCGGTAACTGATGATGAGGCGCTGGAAGCATTTCAGAAACTGACCAGGATAGAGGGGATTATCTCCGCGCTGGAAACTGCCCACGCCATTGCCCAGGTTATGAAAATTGCACCAACCCTCGACAAAGATAAAATTTTGTTGGTCTCCTTGTCGGGACGGGGTGATAAAGATATGCACACCGTTGCCGACGCATTAGAAGAAAGGTTAAAGGTATAAGGTTAAAGGCTACAGGTGAAATGACGAGGTTAAAGTTGCAAGGATAAGGGATAAAGGTTTTAAACCTTCAATCTTGAACCTTGTACCTTGCCCCTCATGACTTGATCCCTGGGCCTTGAACCTTGCTCCTGTCATTTATGAAATTTAACGAGTTAAATCTTCCGGATGTCGTCCGGCAGGGGATTTCCGCCGCTGGTTTTGAATCTCTGACCCCGGTACAGGAAGAATCGATCCCTCTGGCTTTGGCTGGCAAAGATGTTGCTGCTCAAGCGCAGACCGGCACGGGTAAAACCGCCGCTTTTCTGATTTCCCTCTTTTGTCGTTTGCTCGATAAACAGCATGCCACCAGCAACAACCCCCGTGCTCTGGTGATGGCACCAACCCGTGAGCTGGTGGTGCAGATCTGTAAAGATGCTGAATTGCTGGGCAAATATACCGGTCTCAAAGTGCAGCCAATCTTTGGTGGTGTTGATTACGAAAAACAGCGTCAGGCACTGAAGGATGGAGTCGATATTATTGTGGCGACACCCGGACGCCTGATCGATTATGCCAAGCAACGGGTCTTCTCAATGCACCGGGTTGAGGCGTTGGTGATCGATGAAGCTGACCGGATGTTTGATCTGGGATTTATCAAAGATCTCCGCTATATCCTGCGTAAGTTGCCCCCCTTTGAAAAGCGCCAGACAATGCTTTTTTCGGCAACCCTGTCGGGACAGGTGATGGAGCTCGCTTATGAGTTCATGGATCTCGCTGAGCGGGTTGAAATTGCCCCGGAGAAAATGACTGCTGATGGCATAGATCAGATTCTTTACCATGTCTCCAGGCGGGAAAAGTTTGCTTTGCTGCTTGGTTTGATGAAGCGGGACCGTGGGATGGAAAGGGTGCTGTTGTTTGTGAATACCAAAGTGGAGGCTGAGCGGCTGAATGCTCTGCTTTTGGCAAATGGTGCAGCCAGCGCAGTATTGTCGGGGGATATCCCGCAGAAAAAGCGGATGCGGATTCTTGACCAGTTCAAACTCGGTAGCTTGACCCATCTGGTGGCAACCGATGTTGCTTCCCGGGGTATTCATGTCGATGATGTGACTCACGTGGTCAATTATGATCTTCCGCAGGATCGCGAAGATTATGTCCATCGAATCGGGCGAACCGCTCGGGCTGGTGCCCGTGGACAAGCGATCAGTTTTGCCGATGAAGAAATGGTCTACATACTGGAGGAAATTGAAGATTATATCGGCTACCGAATCCCCAGTGAGATGCCCCTGGACGATGACTTCTGTTTTACTTACAAACGTGCCCAGCCAAAACGGAAACGACCTCCGGTGGAGAAACCTGCCGGACAGAGAAAACGCAGACCGCCAAGGCGGCGCCCTAAAGGTAAACCGAAAAAATCTGCCCCTAAGGATTGAATTTGCAGCCAGTGCATGGATAATCCGACAGGTTCCCGGGGATTGAAGTGCTTAATTGCCAAGAAAATGATTGAAAACAGGGGCAATAATCAATTAAACTCACAGATTCGGACCAGTTTTTAAATGATCTAACCACTGTGATGCACTTGCAAAAAAAAGTATTAGATGGCTATGTAAATTTTTTGTAACTGTTCAGCAATGCCTTGAGGCACCCATTCCAAGGGCCACTTTGCGCCGTTCGTCTGTCGCCGTCCGTGGCGACAGACGCCCTTTCCATGGGTACCACAAGCCCCTATCAGTAGTGGTGGTGAATAGTTACAATTTTTTTTGCATAGCCAGCAACCACTTAAGTCTACAGAAATGGTTAAAATGTCACGGATTGCAACAACTTTTGCAGCACTGAAACAACGTCGGGAAACAGCTCTGATTCCGTTTGTGACGGCGGGGGATCCCGATCTGGATGCTACCGCAGAATTGATTCTGACTTTGGCTGATGCGGGGGCCGATCTGATTGAACTGGGAGTCCCTTTTTCCGATCCCATGGCTGATGGGCCAACGATTCAGGCTGCGTCAGAGCGTGCACTGGCGGCTGGTACAACCCTTGCCGGGGTTCTGCAACTGGTGACTCAGGTGAGGAAAAAGACCCAAACCCCATTGATTCTCATGGGGTATTACAATCCCGTATTCTGTTACGGGGCTGAACAGTTTGTTCGGGACGCTGCTGCGGCCGGCGTCGATGCGCTATTGCTGGTTGATTTGCCTCCTGAGGAGAGCGGTGAGATCAGTGCGGTGATGCGGGAGTCCGGGATTGATTTGGTCACCTTGCTGGCACCGACAACCCCACCCGAGCGAATGAAACGTCTGGCAGCAGCTGCTGAGGGTTATCTCTATTATGTTTCGATGACGGGGGTGACGGGGGGGCAAAAAATTTCTCCCGAAGCTATCCGGGTTGCCGTTGAGGAGCTCAAAAAAGTGGCAGCTGTCCCGGTTGCGGTCGGTTTTGGCATTACCACTGCTGAGGATGCACGAGCCGTCGGAGCGTTTGCTGATGGAGTTGTGGTGGGGAGCGCCCTGGTAAAAATTATTGAAGAGAACGGGCAGAGTGAAGAGCTGCTGTCCAAGGTTGCAAAATTTATCGTTGAACTTAAGCATGAACTCACCGCCCCTGCAAACTGACCTCCCGGTTGATGGCTTGATGGTTCAGTTTTGGGTGCAAACTAAAAGGATGTTTCATGGCCTGGTTTCGTAAGAAAAAAGCGTTAACCGCTTCTATTGAAAAGAAAAATGTGCAGGTGCCTGAAGGGGTCTGGACTAAGTGTAAAAACTGTCAGGAGATTATCTATGCCAAAGAGGTACAGCGTAATCTGAATGTCTGCCCTAAGTGTGATTACCATTTTCGCATTGGCGCTCGAGAGAGAATCGACCTGATTATTGATGAAGGAACCTTTGTTGAGATGGATGCGAAAATGCGTTCAGTCGATTTTCTCGAATTCAAGGACTCCAAAAAGTATAAGGAGAGGATCAAGGCAGCGGTCAAAAAAGTTGGCGATGGAGATGCGGTTATCTGTGGTGAGGGGGCTCTGGATGGTTTGCCCGTTGTTGTTGCGGTCTTCGATTTTTCCTTTATGGGCGGCAGTATGGGATCGGTTGTTGGTGAAAAAATCACCAGGGCAATTGAAAAAGGGTTGGAAACCAATGCCCCGGTCCTGGTTTTTTCATCCTCTGGCGGGGCGCGGATGCAGGAAAGTATCATGTCGCTGATGCAGATGGCTAAAACCAGCGCGGCTCTGGCAAAATTAAAAGCTGCCGGGATACCGTTTATTTCGGTGCTGACTGATCCGACGACGGGGGGGGTGACGGCCAGTTTTGCCATGCTCGGGGACCTGAATGTTGCCGAGCCACGAGCCCTGATCGGTTTTGCCGGCCCACGGGTTATTGAACAGACAATCCGCCAGACCCTTCCCGAAGGTTTTCAGCGCTCCGAATATCTGCTGGAACATGGGATGGTTGATATGATTATTCCGCGTAAAGAGATGAAACGGAAGCTCTCTGAGTTGCTGCGAATTTTCACCAGAAACTGATGGTTTGGCCATCTTGTGATGTCAAAAGAATATGTTGGCTGCTAACTATCGAGATAGCTTGAATTATCTCTACTCGCTACAGCTTTTTGGGATTAAACTCGGGCTGGAAAATATCCGGGAGCTCTTGTCCCGGGTTGGGAGCCCACAAGATAGTCTGCGGATTATTCACATTGCCGGAACCAATGGTAAAGGATCCACGGCCGCCGCTCTTGCCAGCATATTTCATGCTGCGAGGATTCCAGCGGGGCTGTATACTTCGCCCCATCTCCATAGTTTTACTGAACGAATCAGAATTGATTCTCAGCAGATCGCAGAAGCTGAGGTTGTTGAGCTGATTGAGGTATTGCGTCCGCATGCTGAAGCATTGCGGACAACTTTTTTTGAGTTTACGACAGCTATGGCGTTGCTCTCTTTCCAGCGCCACGGGGTTCACTGGGCCATTCTCGAAACCGGGCTCGGCGGCAGGCTGGATGCGACCAACGTGGTCACTCCGGAACTCTGCCTGATAACGCCAATTGCCCTCGATCATACTGCTTATCTGGGGGCGGAGTTGACAGAGGTTGCTGCCGAGAAAGCGGGGATTTTCAAGCCCGATGTGACGGTGATCAGCGGATATCAGCAGACAGACGTTCAGTCCATTCTGCAACAGTACGCAGAGCAGCTGAGTATTCCCTTGTTACAGTTTGGGCAAGATTACCATTGGCACAGTGAGGTCAATTCCTTTACAGTTGCTGGAGCCAATTTTTCATTGGATAATATCAAGCCGAAACTGCCTGGTGTTCATCAACAACAGAATTTGGCTATAGCCGCCGCCGCAGTGAATTATCTCTCTCAAAACGGCCTTGAAATAGACTCGAGTGAGATTCGGGAGGGGTTGGAGAAAGTCTGCTGGCCAGGGCGGCTAGAATGGTTGCCGGAACGCATCCTCCTCGATGGTGCACACAACCCGGCCGGGGCAAAAAAGCTTGCCACATACTTGCAGCAGCAAAACCTGACCCGATTGCATCTGATCGTTGGCTGCAAGGCAGACAAACAGAGCGAAGAATTATTGTCTGAGCTGCTGCCGTTTGTCGGTTGTGTTTACGCAACTCACCCTCCCGTTGATGAGGCTTTTCCTGCCGGAAAGTTGGTGCAGCAGGCGCGTGAGTCAGGTGTCTTGGCCAGTGAGTATGTTGACCCGGGCATGGCAATCCAGGCTGCGTTAGAGAATCGATCGGCGCACGAAGTTGTTCTGGTGGCCGGTTCTCTGTTCCTGGTCGCGGCGATCAGGGAGTTTTTGCTTCGGGATGTTCGTTCTCTGGCTATCACCATTTAACCTCTATTCCTGGAAGTTGTTATTTCTGCCGTTGCCGGAATGACAAAAAGGTATTTTGGGAATCCCATGTTGTTGCGTGCTCTTATTTTTATCTCCCTTTGTATCGTTCCCGGTCTGGCACTAGCTGCTGATTGGGGGCAGGTTGGTGAGTCAGAACAGCCGGTTCAGCTTGAAGCCGATCAGTTGAGCTACGACAAAGATGCCGGCCTCTATCGTGCCAGTGGAGATGTTGAATTAATTCATGGGGATCTTGAAGTTCGCAGTCAGACTCTGAAGTGGAATCAAGTGAGCGGTGAAATTGACGCGGAAGGGGATGTGCAGTTGTTTTCTCCGGATGAAGAGCTTTTCGGCAGCAAGGCTCACTACAATTTACAAACAGGGACTGGCACGGTAGAACATGGACATTTTTATCTGCGTGATGAGAATCTCCATGTTCGTGGGCAGAGTATCGAACGTCTCGGGGAACTTGACTATCGGGTTAAGGAAGGGACTTTTACCACCTGTGATGGCGATGTGCCGTCGTGGAAGTTTGGTGCCAGCCAGCTCGATGTGACAATGGGGGGCTATGCCCGCGCCCGTAACACCATTTTTTATCTCAAAAATATCCCGTCCCTTTACTTCCCATATATGATTTATCCGGCAAAAACAGAGCGTGAATCGGGCTTGCTGATCCCGTCGATCGGTTATTCTGATAAACGTGGATTTCATTATGGCGGTGCCTATTATCAGGTTCTGGGGATCAATCAGGATGCCACCGTGTATCTTGATTATTTGTCTGAGAAGGGGATCGGCAAGGGGCTGGAATACCGCTATGTCTTTGGTCGTGGCAATGCTGGTGAAGCTCGGTTCTATCACATGAACGTCGATAAAGTTGACGGGGTTGAGGTTGATGAGGAGCGTTATGCCCTGGAATGGCAGCATGCTGGATTATTGCCGGGGGGCGTCCGGATGGTCGCTGATGCCGAGTATGTCAATGATGATGAGTACTTTGAAGATTTTGGCAACATCGCCGAGGAATATAACAAAGACAAGGTTCAATCAATTTTTTCTCTGAGCAAAAACTGGGGGAAATATAGTCTGGTCGGGCAGCTGAAATATACCAAGGATCTTGAAGTTGATGACCCAACGACTTTGCAACTGTTGCCGCGTATCAACTTTGACGCTGCTCGACAGAGGATTGGCGAGTCTGTATTCTACTATGGACTGGAAACCGAATACAGCAATTTCTGGCGGCAAGAGGGGCTTCGTGGTGAACGGTTGATGGCACGACCGATTCTGGCGGCAAGTTTTCAATTATGGGATGCTGTTGGTGTCACTCCGGAAATCTCCTACCGTGAGCGTTATTATTGGAATTTAAATGATGATTCAGACTCCGGGCATGGAGGCATTGTCGAATTTACCACAACCATCAACAGTCAGATTCAGAAGATTTATGATCGCCCTTTGGGTTTTTCTGGAAAGCTACGTCACTCTGTAGAGCCGGAGATCGTCTATAACTATATCCCGGAGAAAGATCAGGATGATCTGCCTTATTTTGATCAATACGATGATATTGACGACGAAAATCAAATCGAGTACGCATTGGTGCAGCGCTTTACCTTACGCTTCGACAATGTCGATGGAGAATCTTCCTACCGGGAATTCCTCTATTTACGGTTATCGCAGGCTTATGATCTGACCGATGAAGCCAGCGAACAGAGGTTTCAGGATTTACGTATTGAGGCGCTGTTATTGCCAACGACATGGTTGTCTTTACGTACCGATACCACTTTAGATGTCGATTCGGGTGATTGGACCAAGGTTACTGTCGAGGGGAAAATTAAAGATCAGCGGGATAATTCATTAGGGGTGGATTATCGATATGATTCAGTCAATGCCATTGATTACGGATCGGTTAATCTGAGTGTCGCTTTTCTCAAGCCGGTTTATCTGAATTATCAGCAACGCTATGAATTTTCTACCAATGAACAGCTGGAGCAGGTGATCGGGATTGAATACCGCCATCAATGCTGGAGCGTGCAATTGACTTTTCATGAACTTCAAGATGAAGATCAAGACGAAGATGACCGTTCTGTCATGCTGACATTTACCATGCGCGGTATCGGTTCGGTTGGCGGTTTGGATGGTAGCCTGGGTGGGATTTGATTTGTCCTTGTTGAGAGTCTGCGATGGTTCCGCCGTTGGTCTGCGAGGTGAGATTTGAGTGCTGCTCGCGAGCCGGGAGAGTCCGGCAGAAAAAATTTACTCACCATCTGTTTGCTTATAGTTGTTCTGCTGATGTTCGCCTATGCTGTATTCGGTAATCGTGGTGTTCTGCGAATTGTCCAGGCCGAACATCAGAAGCAGGAGTTGCAGCAGAGACTCACCGATTTACAGCAACAACAACAGCAACTTCGTATAAAAATTGAACGTTTACAGAAAGATAAGACTTATTGGGAGCAACTGGCACGGACGAAGCTTGGAATGGTTCGCGAGGGCGAGCTGATTTACCATCTCCCGGATAGTGATGCTGAAGAAAAGAGGCAGGAATAACATGAAAGATCAATTGCGGCTGGCAATTCAAACGGCCTTGAAACAATGCTACGCTGACGGTTCCTTGACTTCTGGAGAATTGCCCGATGAAGTCCAACTGGAGATTCCCAAGAACCCCGAGCACGGGGATTTTTCTACCAACCTGGCAATGACATTGGCAAAGCCTGAGCGTAAGGCACCACGAAAAATTGCCGATGTTCTGGTTGCTGCACTCCAGGGGAATCCTCTCTGCGATAAAATCGAGATTGCTGGCCCGGGGTTTATTAACTTTCGTCTTGCGGCAAGCTGCTGGTATGGTGTGCTCGACCAGATTACCGCGCAGGGGAGCAATTATGGTCGCAGCCAGATTGGTGCCGGGACAAAAATACAGGTCGAGTTTGTCAGTGCCAATCCTACCGGTCCATTGCATATCGGTCATGGTCGCGGTGCGGTGGTTGGTGATGCTGTGGCTGCGGTGTTGCAGGCTGCCGGTTTTGAGGTGCAACGCGAATATTATATCAACGATGCCGGAAATCAGATTTCGACTCTGGGGCGTTCAATTTTACTCAGGCTGCGAGAGTTGCAGGGTGAAACAATCGAGTTCCCTGTGGATGGATATCAAGCCGGGTATATTGCTGAACTGGCGGCAAAATATCGTTCCGAACAAGGTGAACTGTCGGGTGTTTCTGAAGCGGAAGCTATTGAAAGCTGCGCCCGCTTTGGTGTGGCAGAGGTTCTCACCTGGATTGAGGCCGATCTTAGGGATTTCGGGATAGAATTTGACCACTGGTACAGTGAAAAAAGCCTTTATGATCGGGCAATGGTTGATCAGGAACTGAATAAATTAAAAGAGAAGGGGCTCTCTTTTACGGAGGAAGGTGCCCTCTGGTTGCGTACCACCGAATTTGGTGACGACAAGGATCGTGTCCTGGTCAAGTCTGACGGCAGTTATACCTACTTTGCTTCAGATGTTGCCTACCATATGGAGAAGTTTGACCGCGGTTTTGATCGGGTTATCGATGTCTGGGGTGCTGATCATCACGGTTATATCCCACGTATGAAAGCCATGCTCGCTGGGCTGGGACACCCACCGGAAGATCTTGAAGTCCTGCTGATTCAGATGGTGAATCTGTTGCGTGATGGTAAGCCTTATATTATGGGGAAACGCTCCGGTAATTTCATCACTCTGAAAGAGGTTGTCGGTGAAGTTGGCCGCGACGCCTGTCGTTTCTTTTTTCTGATGCGTCGTTGTGATAGTCAGCTCGATTTTGATCTGGAACTGGCCAAACAGCAGGGCAGTGATAATCCGGTATACTATGTTCAATATGCCCATGCGCGGGTTTGCAGTATCAATCGTAACGCGGCTGAAGCCGGGGTGAAAATACCTCAATCGGGAGAGATTGATTACAGTCGCCTGGAGTTAACTGAAGAATTAGCCCTGGTGAAGCAGTTGGCCCGGTTTCCTGAAACGGTTGTCAGCGCTGCTTTGAGCTATGAACCACACCGGGTCATTTTTTATCTTCAGGATCTTGCTGCCCAGTTTCACAGTTATTATAATCGCTATCGAGTGTTAGTTGATGACCCTGCATCAAGTCGGGCTCGACTCTATCTGGTGAATTCTGTGCGAACCGTTTTGGCAAATGCTCTACATCTGTTGGGGCTCTCTGCTCCAGAACGCATGTAGGATGGCGTCGAAAAATTTTTTTCTTAGCCATCGGTTTTTTGTGAGTGCATCATGAAGGTAAAGGGGAGAGAATGAAAAGCACGTCAAAAACAAGGACTCAAAGGCGGATGGAAAAGCGCCAGGCCGTTATTTTATTGGTGCTGGTGCTGGTCGTCTCTTTGGCCAGCTTTACCCTCGGGGTGATCGTTGGTCGTCGCGGTGCTGAACGAGATCTGGCCCACAAGCTTCAACAGACCGAGCGGGTACTGGTCGCCCAGTCACCCGATTCAGTTGTTGAGCCGGTTCCTGTGCCGACTGCAGAAAAGGTGACTGGAGAGAAGCCCGTTGAATCTGGAGCCGAAGAAACGGAATTGAGCTTTTACGACAACCTGGCAAAAGAGACTGCCCCTCTTGGCAGTGGAATCAATCTGGCTCCGGCGGAAGAACCTGAAGCTGTCGCGACCGTTCAGCCCCCTGTCGATCTGCCAGATCAGCCGATTGTGAAAAAAGCAACAGAGGATCTTGCTGCGGTTGCTGTTGAGGGCTCAGCGCCGAGTGAAGCTGTGGTGGCCGTTCCTGAAAAGTCCAGCGCAGAAATGCCTCAAGTTGCCCCTGGTGGCAGTCATGCTGTTCAGATCGGCTCTTTTGGAGCTGCCGGAGATGCCATTGCCCTGAAGAAAAAAATGTTGGCCAAGGATTATCCCGCATTTGTGATGGAAGCGGATCTTGGGAAAAAAGGCCTTTGGTATAGGGTCAGGATTGGCCCGTATGAAAATTCCGCGGTTGCAAAATCGGTGCAGGAGCTGTTGGAAGAGAAGGAGCAGGTTAAGGGTTTCGTCTCTCGCCAATAGGCAGCCGATCGGGGTGATTAGCCTTGATTTTTCGCTTGACATTTCCGCACCGGAAGACTATTTTCCAGTGCTCATGTCGCGGGATGGAGCAGTCTGGTAGCTCGTCGGGCTCATAACCCGAAGGTCGGGGGTTCAAATCCCTCTCCCGCAACCAAAAGTAGAACCCTCCACTGGAGGTTTAAATAAGTTCGGCGGTGTAGCTCAGTTGGTTAGAGCATGCGGCTCATATCCGCAGAGTCCGGAGTTCGAATCTCTGCACCGCCACCATTTAAAAGCCTTTCCCGCTATCGGGGAGGGCTTTTTTCGTTTATATTAGGGGAGTTGACTTCAGGCTCCGAACAGATACTTCACAGGATTTTTTGCCCACATGACATTATCCCATTTAGAACAGGCGATTATCGATACTGTCCCTCCGGAAACAAGCCGACTTCTGGTTGCAGTTTCAGGGGGTGTTGATTCGGTCGTATTGTTGCATCTTTTGCGGTCGCTTTCGTGTTCCCTGAATTTTTCTCTTGAGGTTGCCCATCTGGATCACCAAATTCGCCCTGAGAGTACGCTCGATGCTACTTTTGTCAAGGATCTCTGTGCTCAATGGAATCTCCTTTGTCACATTGAAACCCGTGATGTCTCAACGTTGGCTGTGCAAAAAAAAATCAGCCTTGAAATGGCGGGCCGGCAAGCTCGCCGCAAGTTTTTGCAACGGGTTGCAGGGAAAACGGGTGCGGAACGAATTGTTCTGGCTCACCATCAGGGTGACCAGGTTGAGACTTTTATGCTGCGCTTGCTGCGTGGAAGTGGGCAAAGTGGTTTGGCTTCTATGCCCGTTCATCAGGGGATCTGGTGGCGTCCTTTACTCAGTTGTTCGCGTCAACAGATCGTTGCTTATGCTCGACAGCATGAACTTGGCTGGGTTGAGGATCAGAGCAATTGTGATCCGGTTTTTTTGCGCAATCGACTCCGCACTCAGTTGCTTCCACAGCTGCGTGAAATGAATCCCCGTATTGACAAGCATATTGCTGGATTGACGCAACAGTTTCAATCTGAAGAGGATTATTGGCAAAGGCAGGTTGAACAGACATTTCGGGTCCTGATTGTGTCGTATGGTGATGGTCTGCGCTTAAGTCGTCCCCTGTTGTTGGAGCAACATCCTGCATTACGGTTGCGCCTGTTACGTGAGGCGTTACGCCAACTTCGCGGCGATCTACAGAAAATAGAAGCAGTCCATCTGCGAGCCATAGAGGGGTTGCTGGCGGGACAGCGAAGTCAGGCTCAGTTGGACCTGCCGGGTTGTTGGGTTGCCCGGCGCTATGAATCTCTCTGGTTCCGGGATGCGGCTCCGGAAAAGTCGAAGCCTTTTGACCTCCCCCTGCCCGTTCCCGGAGAGTTAGAACTTCCCGATGGGCGTGTGTTGCGTGTCTGTTTACAGGATGAACAAGAAGGGGAGTCGCCGCATGTTGCCGAATTTTCCCTGGCCGATGTCACACCGCCATTACGGGTCCGGAGTTGGCGAGCGGGAGATCGGTTTGAGCCGTACGGGATGGTTGGACATCAGAAGTTGAAGCGCTTCTTTGCTGATCAGCGGATAGAGCTTGAAGAACGTTCAGGGACTCCATTGCTGGTGAGTGGAGATGGGATATTGTGGGTGGCTGGAAAGCGTCGTTCATGTCATGCCGTTGCCGGGTTTGATGGTGGAACAATTCTGCGTGTTGAACTGTTGTGACGGAGTAAAAAAAAGGACAAAAGGCTTGTTGCTCTACGTCCTTTTATGGTAGTTTTTTCAGCTAGTTTTACACGATTTGTCGGAACCGGAACTGCAACTTAAAATTTATAAAACACTCCATAGGGGGTCTTGTGAGCCAATTCCAGAAAAATTTAGCACTGTGGCTGGTCATCTCTTTGTTGATGATCATGCTCTTCAATATGATGACACAAAAAGATACCGAGCAGAAACAGATCAATTACACTGAGTTTCTCAGTGCTGTTGATGATGGTCAGATAACCAATATTACCTTCCAGGGCAGCCAGCTTACGGGAGTATTTACCGATGGCAGCAAATTTCAGACCCATGCTCCACGGGATGAGCAACTGATCCCTGAGTTGAAAGAGAAGGGTATCGTTATCGAAGCCAAACCGGTTGATGATCAGGGATTCTGGTTTACTTTGCTGATTTCATGGGGACCGATCCTGTTGTTGATCGCAGTCTGGATTTTCTTTATGCGGCAGATGCAGGGGGGTGGTGGAAAGGCAATGAGCTTTGGCAAGAGCAAGGCCAAGTTGCTGACCGATACTCAAGGATTGGTGACGTTCAAGGATGTTGCCGGGGTTGATGAAGCCAAGCAGGAACTTGAAGAGGTCGTTGAGTTTCTGAGAGATCCGAAGAAATTTACCAAGCTTGGCGGAAAAATCCCTAAAGGGGTTTTGCTGGTTGGTTCGCCTGGAACCGGTAAAACACTTTTGGCTCGTTCTGTCGCCGGTGAGGCGGGGGTCCCTTTCTTTACTATTTCGGGTTCCGATTTTGTTGAGATGTTCGTCGGGGTTGGTGCCAGTCGGGTTCGTGATTTGTTCCTGCAGGGCAAAAAGAATGCCCCGTGTATTATCTTTATTGATGAAATTGATGCCGTTGGTCGTCACCGTGGTGCCGGTCTGGGTGGCGGTCATGATGAGCGTGAACAAACTCTGAACCAGTTACTGGTAGAGATGGATGGTTTTGAATCAAATGAAGGTGTCATCCTGGTTGCGGCGACCAACCGTCCTGACGTTTTGGACCCGGCGTTGCTGCGTCCGGGGCGTTTTGATCGTCAGGTCATGGTGCCACGTCCCGATATTAAGGGGCGGCATAAAATCCTGGTTGTCCATTCGAAAAAAGTTCCAATGGCTGACGACGTTGATCTTGAAGTCATTGCCAAGTCGACCCCGGGATTTTCTGGTGCCGATCTTGCCAATCTGATCAATGAAGCCTCGTTGCTGGCCGCCCGTGGCAATAAAGCCAAGGTCGACAAGGATGATTTTGAGGCTGCCAAAGATAAGGTTCTGATGGGTGCCGAGCGGCGCTCCATGGTGATTACCGAAGAAGAGAAAAAAGTGACCGCTTATCACGAAGCTGGTCATGCTCTGGTGTCTCTGCTGACTCCCGGTTCGGATCCGGTTCATAAGGTGTCGATTATTCCGCGCGGTCGGGCTATGGGTGTGACCATGTTTCTTCCCCCGGAAGAAAAATATAGTGAAACAGCTTTAGGGTTGCACATCCGTATCCGCTCCCTGCTGGGTGGCCGGATTGCCGAGGAGTTAACCTTTGAATCGGTGACCAGTGGTGCCAGTAATGATCTTGAACGCGTCACTGCGATTACCCGTAAAATGGTTTGTGAGTGGGGCATGAGTGAAAAGATCGGCCCGGTAGCTTTTGGTGAAAAAGAGGGTGAAGTCTTTCTCGGCCGCGATATGGGACATGTGAAGGAATACAGTGAAGCAACTGCTGTGGAGATTGACAATGAAATCCGCAGGATGATCACTGAAAACTATGATGTGACCCGTACTTTGATCCGAGACCATCAGGAGCAATTGATCGATTTGTCAGAGCTGTTGCTGGAGAAGGAAACCCTCGATAGCACTGAAATCCTTGAGGTTGTTTTCCCTGATGGTGTTCCTGAATATTTGCAGCCCAAAGTTGTAGAGCCGGTAGAAGAAGCGGTGCAGGAAGAGCAGAAGCAGGAAGATGATTTTAGTTTTGAAACTGACGTTGCTGCTCCTGAATCTGCAGATGGGGCTGATAAAGAGAAAGATGAAGTAGCGCCGACATCTGAGCCCAAGGAGGAGGAAGAGACTCGTGAGTCGTGAGGCTCGTGAATTCTCTATCACTGTCGGGACGAAATTGTCAGCTTGATTTGACACTCCCATGTATTATGGGAGTGTTGAATATTACCCCCGACTCTTTTTCGGATGGCGGTCGATACCTCGATTCAGATATGGCCGTGCGACAGGGATTGGCGATGCAGCAGGACGGTGCCGCCATTCTCGATATCGGTGGAGAAAGTACCAGGCCAGGGGCTCTCCCCGTTTCAGCTGACGAAGAGCTGGAGCGGGTTATTCCGGTTATAGAAGGTCTGCGGCGGAAAACTGATATCCCCCTTTCCATTGATACCAGCAAGGCGGTGGTTGCCAGCAAGGCCGTTGTCGCTGGAGCTAACTTTATTAATGATATTAGTGGACTGACCTTCGATCCCGCAATGGCTGCCGTCGCTGCTGAAACGGGTGCCGGTCTGTTTCTCATGCATACCCGTGGCCGACCCGAGGTTATGCAGCAGCACACTGAATATCAGAATTTGTTAACCGATGTTATTGTCAGTTTGCACCACAGTATCGATCTGGCTTTGGCGGCAGGGATTGATCGTGATCAACTGGCTGTGGACCCTGGAATCGGGTTTGGTAAAAGTGTTGCAGGGAATCTGGAGCTGTTGCAGCACCTGGATGAATTACACCAGCTGGGTTGTCCGGTTCTGTTGGGAACATCGCGAAAAAGCTTTATTGGAAAGATCCTGGGACAAGACGATCCGCAGGAACGTCTTTTTGGGACTTTGGCTACGATTGCTGCGGGGGTGAGTCGGGGAGTGCATATTTTCCGGGTACACGATGTTCGCCCGGCACGTGAAACTGCGCTGGTTGCCTGGTCGATCAGGGAACAGCGGCTTCCCTGATTGATGGCCTGGCCGTTTTTAAAGTCTCTAAACTTTTTCTTTTCACTATTTAGTCTATAATGATTCCATTAAAATAACCTTGGCACGGTGGCTGCGATGTTAGATGTCTTCACAAATATCCGTCTGCTCGATATTCTGGACATCTGTATTGTTGCTTTTATCATCTATCGGATTATTCTCCTCATCAAAGGAACCCGCGCGGTTCAAATGCTCCTTGGCCTGGCGGTTATCCTGGCCGTTTATATGGCTTCCCGGGTTGGGGACCTATATACCCTTAACTGGTTCCTGAGTAATTTTCTTTCTTCAATTATCCTGGTAATCGTCGTTATTTTTCAGAACGATATCCGGCGGGCACTCATGCATGTCGGACGTAATCCTTTTCTGGGCGGAATGAATTCAGATGAAGAATCTGCGGTCATTGATGAGCTGGTTAAGGCTTGTGGTGCTTTAGGGGGGCGTAAAATCGGGGCATTGATTGCTATTGAGCGGGACAATGGGATTAATGACATTCTTGAATCGGGAACAGTTATCGATGCTCGCGTATCTTGTGAGTTGATCAGGGCAACCTTTATGCCTTCATCCCCTCTTCATGATGGTGCTCTGGTGATACAGCAGGGTCGTTTGGCTCAGGCGGGGTGTTTTTTGCCCTTGAGTCAGGGGCTTGAATTGACCAAGGATCTTGGCACTCGACATCGTGCCGCTATCGGGTTGACCGAATTGGCTGATGCGGTGGTGATTGTTGTTTCGGAAGAGACTGGAAAAATTTCTGTTGCCGTGAATGGCGGTATGACCCGGAACCTGGATGCGACGAGTCTGAAAAAGGTTCTCAGACGTTTATTGCAGCCGCGTAAGGTTAAGAATACGAAGCAAAAGCAGAAGAAAGGGTAGGTCGGATGTTCAAGTTGCTGACCGAAAATTGGACATTAAAATTAATTTCCCTGTTTCTTGCGTTGTTGCTCTGGATGTTCATTTTGGGCGAACGGCGTCTCGAAGTGGGCTATCGGGTTCCCCTGGAACTGCAGAATATCCCCGAAGGGCTGATGGTTGTTAACGAAGTGCCCACTCTGGTTGATGTCAGGGTGAGTGGTCCACGGACTTTACAAATGAAGGTCACCCCGAATGATATCAGCATAGTTGTCGATCTCGCCGATCTGAAGCCAGGATTGACAACGTTCAAGCGGATGGAAGAGAGGCTCAATCTGCCGAGTGGTTTACAGGTGACGCGTTTGTCACCATCATTCATTGATTTAAAACTCGAACGGATCAAAGAGAAATTGGTGCCAGTCAAGATTCTCCTGACGGGCGAGCCAATATCCGGTTTTACGCTTCACAGTGCCAGAGCTGTCCCCGATGAGGTTATTATTGAAGGGGGCGAGACCGAGTTGAAAAGTATCAGTGAGGTCGCAACTGAAGAGGTGAGTCTGGATGGTGTCAACGAGGGTTTTTCCCTGATAGTTCCTCTGGATCACCGTGGCACCTATACATATTTTAAAGATGAAAAAACCACCGAGGTTCAGGTTGAAATTCAATCTGAGCAAATCTTGCCACCTGCAGAGAAGAACGATTTAGAGTAGCAATCGACTGAAATAGAAGCGGAAGGGGAAAGTTGAAAATGGAGAAAAAACTGTTTGGCACCGATGGGGTGCGGGGTGTTGCCAATATTGAACCGATGACGACCGAAGTGGCGATGCAACTCGGGCGGGCAGCAGCTTTTGTGTTTAAGGATGAGACAAAAAACCGTCGACATCGAATTGTCATTGGTAAGGATACCCGGCTGTCAGGCTATATGATTGAAAATGCGCTGGTTGCTGGAATCTGTTCGATGGGTGTTGATGTCCTGATTGTCGGGCCACTCCCGACGCCAGGGATTGCTTTTCTGACTTCATCAATGCGGGCCGATGCCGGTGTCGTGATCAGTGCTTCGCATAACCCCTATCAGGATAATGGGATTAAATTTTTTTCGGGGAGCGGATATAAGCTTCCAGATGATCTTGAGCTGAAAATAGAAGATTTGATTATTAACAACCGTCTCGATGAGTTACGCCCGATTGCCGATGATGTTGGAAAGGCCTATCGTATTTCTGATGCTATTGGCCGCTATGTAGTTTTTCTGAAAAATACCTTTCCCAAGGATCTTGATCTTCAGGGACTGAGGATTGTCCTCGATTGTGCCCACGGGGCTGGATATAAAGTTGCTCCTGCCGTATTAACCGAATTGGGCGCCGAAGTGATTCCGATTGGTGTTGACCCAAACGGAATGAATATCAACGATGGTTGTGGTTCGATGCATCCGGAAGTGATGGCAGAGAAGGTTCGTGAATATCGGGCCGATCTGGGAATCGCTTTGGATGGTGATGCTGACCGGGTTATTTTTGTTGATGAAAAAGGGGTCGAGGTTGACGGTGATCATATTATGGCTCTTTGCGGGACCGAGTTGATCAAGGCTGGTCAGCTTAAGAAGAACACGGTTGTCGCTACTGTAATGAGTAATATGGGTCTTGATATCGCGATGCAAAAGGTCGGCGGAAAGGTGGTTCGCACCGCAGTCGGGGATCGTTATGTCGTCGAAGAGATGCTCAAAGAGGGGTACAGTCTTGGTGGCGAACAATCGGGGCATATGATTTTTCATGATCACAACAGCACGGGTGACGGCATCCTTTCAGCTTTGCAGGTTCTGGCGATCATTCAGCGCAGCGGGGAAAAACTTTCGCAACTAGCGCAGGTGATGACTTCTCTGCCTCAGGTTCTCGTCAATGTTCGGGTGCGGAAGAGAGCCGATCTGCATGGTATTGCTCCTGTCAAGGAAGTCATTGATCAAGTTGAAACCGAACTGGGTGACAAAGGACGAGTCCTGGTGCGTTATTCGGGAACCGAACCATTGCTGAGGGTCATGATTGAAGGGGAGAATCAGGATCGCATTGATATCCTTGCTGATCAGGTTGCGGGGGTTGTTCGAGAACATTTAGGTGCTTAGCAGGCGCATCTCCGTTTGTTTCTGCTGTCGTGATTGAAGTGTTTGAAAAAACTGACCAAGGAGTTTGAAAATTGGCAAAACTAAGTGTCAATGTTGATCATATTGCAACAATTCGAAATGCCCGTGGGGTTTCGGAGCCCGATCCTGTCGCCGCTGCTGTTCTGGCAGAACTTGCCGGGGCTGACGGCATTACCATCCATTTACGGGAAGACCGTCGCCACATTCAGGATCGGGATGTAGAAATTATGCGGCAGACAATAAAAACCCGCTTGAATCTCGAAATGGCTCTGACCGATGAAATGGTGGCCATTGCTCTAAAAACACTTCCCGATTCGGTGACACTGGTTCCGGAAGGACGCCACGAGCTGACGACCGAAGGGGGACTGGATGTCCTTCTGCTGCAAAATACACTGAAGCAGAAGATAGATTTGTTGCGGCAAGCGGGGATTATTGTCAGTTTGTTTATCGAGCCAGATATTGAACAGATCAAGGCCAGCCACAAAGTTGGTGCCGATTATATGGAAATTCATACCGGTCTGTACTGTGAAGTACGGACTGAAACCGAGCGCAGCGAACAACTGCAGCGGATTGAATTAGCGATCAGTGCGGCGCGCAAACTTGGTCTTGGGATCAATGCCGGACATGGGCTCGACTATCGTAATGTTTCCAGAATGGTTGCTCTGTCGGGAATTGAAGAATTTAATATTGGCCACAGTATCGTTTCACGTGCAGCTCTGGTGGGAATGGAGCGAGCGGTGCGTGAAATGGTCGAATTATTGAAAGGGTAGCCTTTGGCAATTATCGGGATCGGAACCGACCTGGCTCGCATTGAGCGGTTCCGAAAATTCCTCGCTCCGGATGATAAAGTATTAAAGCGAATCTTTAGTGATGAAGAGCGACAGTATTCACTGGCAAAACGTGATCCCGTGCCGCATCTGGCTGCCCGTTTTGCTGCCAAGGAGGCCTTCCTGAAAGCACTGGGAACCGGCTTGCGGGATGGACTCGCCTGGCGGCAGGTTTGTGTGGTGCTCGATTCTTTAGGTTGCCCATCGCTGTTAATTTCTGACCGTGCAGGTGAAATGATGGCTGAGCGTGGAGTTGCGAAGGCTCATCTCAGTTATTCTCACGATGGTGATTATGCCGTTGCTACAGTTGTTCTGGAGGATTGATGAGACTCTGTAGTGCCAGTGAAATCATGGCTGCTGATCGGCAGGCGATCGACGAACTCGGGTTGCCCGGCGTTGTGCTGATGGAGAACGCGGGTCGAATTTGCAGCGAACGGTTTGACCGTGAGTTCAGCGATCACTTTCCCGCTTCCGTTGTGATCATTGCCGGGCGCGGAAACAATGGTGGAGATGGTTATGTTATGGCTCGAGTCCTCGCTGAGCGCGGTTGGCGAGTCACAACTCTGGTTCTTGGTTTGGAAGACGCTATCTCTGGCGATGCCGGAGTTATGCTGAATATTATCCGTAAATTAGGGCTGCAGATTCACTTTATTGAAGATATTTCAGCCTTGAAAAATCATTTTTCTGCTGCAGCACCCGCTCTTATTATCGACGCGATTTTCGGAACGGGGTTGAATTCTGATGTGCGTGGTTTGCAAGCAGAGGCAATAGCTCTGATCAATGGCGCAGATGCAGCAGTATTTGCTGTCGATATCCCTTCAGGAGTTGATGGTTCGACAGGGCGAATTTGTGGGCGTGCGGTGAACGCCGATCTGACTGTGACTTTTGACCACGCCAAGATTGGTCACGGTAGCCAGCCGGGTGCGGTTTGTGCCGGGAAACTGAAGGTTGTTGATATCGGGATTCCGTTGACTGGACGCAAACAATTCTCCAGTCATGTTCATCTTCTGGATAAAACAGAGGTGCAAGCACTTTTGCCGGAGCGTTCAACCGTTGGTCATAAAGGAAAGTTTGGACATTTATTAGTCCTTGCGGGGTCACCTGGAAAAACCGGGGCAGCAGTCCTGTCCGGAAGTGCGGCGGTTCGGAGTGGGTGTGGATTGGTAACTGTTGCCACGCCGGCGTCGGTTCATGATATTATTGAAGTGAAGCTGACCGAAGCGATGAGCTGTTCCCTGATCGACCAGGATGGCTTGATTTCGTTGCAGGCACAAGCGCAAATTGAACAGTTGCTGGCCGAACGACAGGCTTTGGCACTTGGTCCAGGTTTGGGGCAAAGTTCGGGCCTGATTGAGTTGATCAAAGTATTAATCGCCTCTATACCGGTCCCCACAATTATTGATGCTGATGGGTTGAATCAACTGGCAAAATGTCTGGAGTGTTTGCAGGGGCGCAGCGATCAACCATTGATTCTGACGCCACATCCGGGAGAGATGGCTCGTTTGACGGGATTGACCGTTAGCGAGATTGAGTCCAATCGTTTTGAAATTGCGCAAAATTTTGCCGCTAAACACGGAGTTATCCTGTTGTTGAAGGGGGCGCGTACCATCATTGCCGCACCCGATGGGCGGGTTAATATTAATTCCACCGGAAATGACGGCCTTGCAAGTGGTGGGAGTGGTGACGTTTTAACCGGTTTGATCGGCGGTTTGTTAGCTCAAGGGATGGATGGTTTTTCTGCTGCAACTCTGGGAGTTTGGCTGCATGGCCGAGCTGCAGAACGGGTTGCAGATTTACAGGGGACAGCGGGGATGTCTGCTTCTGATCTACTTCCTCAACTGCCGGTTGCGCGACAAGAACTGGCGAAAGGAGTCCGCTCATGTTGACTGCACGAGATATCATGACCAAAAAGGTTGTTTCCGTTACATTGACAACCAGCCTGAAAGATTTGGCAAAAATATTTGTGCAAACGCGCTTCAGTAACCTGCCAGTCTTGAATGAAGCTGAAGAGCTGGTTGGGGTTGTTAGTGAGACCGATCTGGTTGAACAGCATAAGCCCCTCCACATTCCAACGGTTATGACCTTGTTTGATTGGGTTTTTACTCTGGGGAGTGAAAAACGTTTTAAAGAAGAGGTTGATCGGGTGACCGCGGCGACAGTTGGTGACCTGTGCCATAAAGATCCTGTGTCTTGCTCTCCCGATACGACAGTTGGTGAACTGGCCGGGCTGATGAGTCAGCATAAGGTTCATTTGTTGCCCGTTGTTGATGACGGAAAGATGGTTGGTGTGCTGGCTCGACTTGATTTGATCCGGGTGATGGAGGATTAATTTGGGTTTGGGGGCTATTGTCAGTGGCAGTGAAGCGCAGACACTCGAATTAGGAAAAAAACTGGGTCGGTTGTTGAAACAACCGACTTTAATCCTGTTGCAAGGTGATTTAGGGGCGGGCAAGACGGTTTTCGCACGAGGGGTTGCCCGTGGGCTGGGTGTTGATCCCGATACCCCGATTACCAGTCCGACTTTTACCCTGATGAATCATTACCGGGCTCGACTGGATCTTTACCATTTCGATTTATATCGTCTGTCTGACCCCGATGAATTGATTGAAATCGGTTTTGATGACTACGCTCATGGTTCAGGGATCGCTCTGGTTGAATGGCCGGAAAAGCTGGAGAACCCTGAAACTCCTGGGTTGTGGGTTCACTTGCAGCGTCTTGATGATGAGCGGCGGGAGATAGTTTTTTCACCAAAAGGTGATATAGACGAAGAGTTGCTTGAGCGTCTTCGTAGTTATGTTGATAGTAATTCAAGTATTTCCATCGAGAGAGTCTAAAGCCTGCCAATTCCTTTCAGAAACTCCTCAAGGTTACAATCTAGAGCATCGAGCCAATCACATAGTTCGATAAAGTCCAATCTGCGTACCAATGTTTCGATTTTGGTGACTTGGGTTCTGTCGATATTGAGTGATTTAGCAACTGTGCTTTGATTGATATTTTTTGCTTTCCGTACCCGCTTGAGATGATTGATGAGTTCAATATATCGTGGGTCATGGATGCTTTTTATCTGACCATAATCCACTAAAAGACTGAAAGTGCGAAAATCGCACTTTATTGCTTGATTCGCGTCCCTACTCCCTCTAGAATCTGACTCGTAGATATCTCGGGGGGGCTTGTCCAAAATTTAAAGACAATCAGGTGGCTCCGTCATTTTTACAGCCTCGGAGTTTATAGAGTGATCAGGCTGCGGTTAGATCCTTAATTTCCCAGCCGGGGAAGACAAGAACTGCCGGATGACATTTGAGTGCCCTTCCCAAGACTTTAGCTCTTTCTACGCCAATTTTTATTCTGTTATTTTCGATTCCCGAGATGGTGGACTGCGGGATTCCGGTAAGTTGTGCCAATTCGGATTGACTAAACTCTTGCAGTTCACGCATGATCCTCACCGATTCTCCGACAGATACCTCAATAGTTCGTTTTGCTTTTCTATAATTTTTCATTTTACTTTCTCCTGTAATCGTGAGGAGTGATGTCGATAACTTTGATATACAGTTTTTTGTTTTCAACTTTATAAATAATTCTATATTGTTTTCCCAGTCGTGATGACCTGAACCCCTGCCATTGGCCCTTGAGTGCTTCATCATGAAACCCTTTGATTAACCTCAGTCCTTCAGATCCTGAAATTTCAGCAATATCTTTCCATTTTTCATATCGCTTTAGAACCTCAACCGGTATTTTAGCAAGTTTCCTAACTAATGAATGGTGCTCATATATTTCCCACATATTAAATTTATACTAGATTGTATATGGTATGTCAACGGGCTGGTTTAAATAATAATTCTTGAAAATAATTTTGACCGGTCATCAATTTACTGATAAAAAGTGAAGCTCTACAAATTACTGATGCTGATGTTGCAGGAGGATGAAACTGATGGGTAAGGTTTTATTGTATGATACAACATTAAGGGACGGAACTCAGGCTGAAGATATC
Source organism: Deltaproteobacteria bacterium tcs-42 (assembly GCA_002049545.1). Lineage (GTDB taxonomy): Bacteria > Desulfobacterota > Desulfuromonadia > Desulfuromonadales > Geopsychrobacteraceae > Desulfuromusa. Next base: position 33,337 of record LLYT01000003.1, read on the forward strand.
TCATTTCAGGTTGAGGATAAGGTTCGGATTGCCAAACGTCTGGATGATTTGGGGATCGATTATATTGAAGGTGGATGGCCGGGTTCAAACCCGAAAGATATCACTTTCTTTCAGGCAATCCAGAGTGAAACGCTGCTGCATAGTAAAATCGCGGCCTTTGGATCAACACGGCGAGCCAGAATAACACCGGCTGAAGATAATAATATTCAGATGCTGATTGAGGCCAAGCCAGATGCTGTAACGATTTTTGGTAAAACCTGGGATTTTCATGTCCGCGAAGCCCTACGGATATCCTTGGAAGAGAATCTGGAGTTAATCAACGACTCTCTGGTTTATCTCAAACAACGGGTCCCCGAGGTTGTTTACGATGCAGAACACTTTTTCGATGGTTATAAATCTGATCCGGAATATGCCCTGAAAACTTTGCAGGCCGCAGCCGATGCAAAAGTTGACTGTATTGTTCTTTGTGATACTAACGGCGGCACATTGCCCCATGAATATCCTGCGATCATGGCTGCAGTCAAAAAGGCAGTTTCTGCACTGATAGGTATCCATGCCCATAATGATAGTGGTTGTGCCGTGGCAAATTCACTGACGGCTGTCGATTGTGGGGCTGTCCATGTCCAGGGAACCATTAATGGATTTGGTGAGCGCTGTGGTAATGCTGATCTCTGTGCTATCGTCCCATCGTTAACTCTGAAAATGGGGCACGACTGTCTCGGGGACGATAAATTGGCGACGCTGCGGAGCGCCTCACGCTATGTTTATGAACTTGCAAACCTGACACCCAATAAGCATCAGGCCTATGTGGGTAATTCAGCTTTTGCTCATAAAGGTGGGGTTCACGTCTCTGCGATTCAACGTCACCCCGAAACCTATGAGCACATTCGCCCTGAATTGGTTGGTAATCGGACCCGGGTTTTGGTCTCTGATCTGTCTGGTCGTTCAAATATCCTTGCTAAAGCCGTAGAATGTGGTATTGAACTCGATAGTAAAGACCCGACAACGTTGGAGATTCTTGAAGATATCAAGGAGCTGGAGAATCAGGGCTTTCAGTTCGAAGGTGCGGAAGCCTCCTTTGAATTGTTGATGCTGAAAGCGATGGGGAAGCTCAAACGCTATTTTTCTGTACCCGCATTCCGGGTGATCGATACCTTGCGCGAGAGCGATCAGGAGCCTGTCTCGGAAGCGACAGTCAAGGTGAAAGTCGGTGGCAAGATTGAACATACCGCTGCTGATGGAAATGGTCCGGTCAATGCGCTCGATACTGCCCTGCGTAAGGCGTTGATCAGTTTTTATCCACAGATTGCTGGCGTGAAATTGCTCGACTATAAAGTGCGGGTCCTGCCGTCGAATCGGGGGACAGATTCGGTGATCAGGGTGCTGGTGGAGTCTGGTGATCAGGATGCGCGCTGGGGCACTGTCGGGGTTAGTAGTAATGTGATAGATGCTTCCTATCAGGCTCTTGCAGATGCGTTAATTTTTAAATTATATAAAGATAACCAGTAGTTAAATGGAAAAATAGCGTCCTTTAGCGGCTCATCTCTGGCGAGGTGAGCCGTTGTTATTTGGGTCGTCAAATAAATAACGATATATTTTCTGAACGTCAAAATAGTGACGATGAGGTTTGTCGCTCAGTTTGTCGGCATCCCAGATTGGGATGTTTGAATATCTCAACATTGTTGCGGCGTCCCCGCTGCGGCAATGGTGCTCCATATCGTCAATACAATGACGATATGGAGCTGTTTTTATTGAAGCACCGAGTTTTTTGCAGCCAAGGGGATCAATATTATAAGAAAATAGAATTCTTCAACCTCTAACTGGTTGAAACAAAAGCTAAATATTTATTTCATATCGTCTATTCTTCTGATCCGGAAAATTTGGCACAACTCATGTAGGCATCTGTCAATAAAGCGTTACTGAGAGTCTGTGACGCTAACATATCTGTGATGGGGGTCTATGATGAAGTGTCCAAAATGTAAGGGAAGGATGTATACCGAAAAATATTATGATTATGTTCGAGCTTTTGATGCCTGGAAGTGTACTGCATGCGGGGAGGTTATCGATCCGGTGATCTTAGCTAACCGATCACGCTGCAATAGTGCTTCAATAGGTTGATAATCGTTAAAATAGTGAAACTCAAGGCCGAAGTTATTCTTCGGCCTTTTTATCTGGTAGTATTTCCTGTACTCCTGATGGTAGTTAAACTCACAACCGTTAAGTTACTGCTGACTGGTCTTCCTGAAGGTTAACAACACCTTGACCAGGCCAATAAGTGCTATCCCGAAAAAAAACACCCCCCGCCAGACAACCGGCTGCTTTCCTTCACTGATAAAGATTGTGTTATCGGTTATCGGAATATTCATTGATGTTAACAAGTCAGTCAGTTTCTTCTGATTTGAGTCAGCGACAAGGTTGTTTGCTGTCATGCCGGTTAATTGTCGTTGCGCTAGGAAAAATTGTTGGTTGTCTCGAAGGAAGGCCTGCTGTTGTTCGTCTGTTTCGAGCATGAAATGGTATGTTTTTAATGCATCAATGATTTCTGGATCGCGGGATTCAAACCAGATTTCCAGCTTGCTGCTATCTGGAGTCGATTTTAGTGGGACGAGGAAGGAGTCGATTTCCAATGTTCCCGACATATTTATCGCTTGTAATAAATCCTGATAGCCACCATGGACAGTGAGCCATTCACGGGGTGCTCCAGTCGCTTCTAGGTCAACGATAGAAATTTCCAGCGGTTCGGGGTTGCGTAATAGTAGACTTAAATCCGCATAGCCGAGCCAACCGAGGATCAGGCAGATTGCAATAATGGTGACGCGAAATTGTTTCATGGGTGCTTTCCTGTTTGCTGCTGCTGAAAAAAAAGAGCCGCCCGGAGGCGGCTCAAAGTATTACAAATAATTATCTGAACTACAAGTATCTTTCTGTCAGGCAGTTTCACCAGTGTGGTTCACAACAGCTCCCTTTTGGATGATCATTGATGCAATGACCAAAGTCGGGAAGGGGAGTGGAATGGCGTTGTGCTTCTGATACAAACATCCATTCTGGGTATTCCAGAGGGATTAAAGTTGTTCAGGTGTGAAAGCAACAACTTCATCGATCCTGGTTTTATCGCATAACAGCATTATCAGACGATCAACACCAAGTGCGATTCCAGCAGCAGGAGAAAGAGAGGTAAGTTCTTTAAGAAATGGTTCCGGGGAGGGGTAGGGGGGCTTGCCCTGTTTACGTCGTTGTGATTCTTCTCTGGTAAAGCGTTGCCGCTGTTCCACTGGATCGGTCAGTTCTGAAAAACCATTGGCAAGTTCCAGACCGCCGATATACAACTCGAAGCGTTCTGCCACCTTGTGATCAGAGGTTTTTTTTCTCGCGAGTGAGGCATGTTCTACAGGGTATTCAGTGAGAAAAATCGGCCGATCTGTAGGGAGATTTGGTTCAATTTCGAGGGCAATGATAGGGTCAAATTTATCCGTCGCAAGGGCTATTTCCAGTGGTATTGAGCTGAATTGTGAAAACGCTTCAGTAATCGTCATGCGTGGCCAGGGTGGGGATAAATCAATACTCTGCCCTTGTTTGTTGAGTTGCTGCCCTGAATTTAGATGCAGCAGCATAGCTTCACAGTCGAGCATCAATTGGTGGTAATCACAATCACTTCGATACCACTCCAGCATGCTGTATTCCGGTAAATGTGTGGTGCCTCGTTCACCGGCACGCCAACAATGACAGACCTGAAACAGTTTATCATAGCCGGCCGCCAATAGCCGTTTCATGCAGAGTTCTGGAGATGTCTGCAAGAACCAGTCTGTAGATGGAATTGCATCTATATGGAGTTCGGGTGCATTGGCGGGGATTCTGTAGGGCGTTTCAATCTCAAGAAAATCCTCCTCAATAAAGAAAGCCCGGATCTGTTGGATGAACCGGGCTCTTTTTTTAAGGGTCTCTTGTTTATAAGCTAATTGCCAGTTTGGCTCTGCCATTATTCTTTGACGCGGGTCACGTAGTTTCGGGTGCGGGTGTCAATCTGAATCAAGGTTCCTTCTTCTACAAAGGAAGGAACTTGCAGGGTATAGCCGGTCTCGACTGTGGCAGGTTTGTTGTTTCCGGCTGCAGTATCCCCCTTGACCCATGGATCTGACTGGGTAACACGCAGATTAACAAAAATGGGGAGGCTGATACCGATGGCGCGCTCACCATACATCAGGATTTCTACATCCATATTATCGACGAGAAAATATTTATCGTCGCCCAGAGTTTCTTCGGTCAGGATGATCTGTTCGTAGGTTTTCTTGTCCATAAAGATATAACCACTATCATCCTGATAGAGATACTGCATATCGCGCTCTTCTAGACTGGCCGGTGCAAAAGATTCGCCGCTACGGTAGGTACGATCAAACAAAGCTCCGGTAATCATATTGCGGAGCTTGCATTTATACAGGGCCTGCCCTTTTCCCGGCTTGGTGAAATCGTACTGAACAATGACGTGTGGCTCCTCATCGATCAGCAATTTAAGCCCTTTTTTCAGATCAGAACAACTGTACATATGTTTCTCCTTTTAGATGTATTAATTTTTAGAGGCGCTATTTAAGCATAATCGCACTCGGTTGGCCACCGCAAAAGCCGGCATCAAAAGCATGGGCTCAAAATTAAAGTGGGTGCGGAACCATTTCTGGGCACTCGGATCAGCTCGGTTTGAACGGGCGGTGGAGGCAGCTCTGTCGATATGGTCAAGATCCTTTCTTTTGACTCTGATCTGTTAAGGAACCTGTCGGAGTATATGGACTGACTTTCCTTAGAGTGGTGCCGCATGGCGAACCTTTTCTGACTGCTGTCGACGTTGACAATAGAGGTAAAGTGATTCCAGCATCTCTGCGGCCAACAACAAGCCGATGGCGACGGTAATACCGGAAACCGGGGGTTGCCAGGTCACGAGAGGCCACCAGAGAACGAGGAGAAATCCACTTTTTAAAAGGGTCGAACGTCCCAGTTGTCCGGTTTGATCAGCACCGGCAAACCAGCCGCGCAACAGATTGGTCAGCCCATAGAAGAGGGGGAAGATTGAGCATGCTGCCAGTGGTAATTGCAGATAAAGACGCAGATCAGTTTCTACTCCAAGGAGTTGGCCAAGGACAAATTGGTTCAGAGGTCCTGCGGTCAATAAAACCAGGATACCAAGCCCAGTGGAGATAATAAAACTGAAGTGGAGCAGTGTTCGGCTGTCATCGATTGTTTTGACCAGAGTCAGATAGGCTTGCTGAAGATTCCGCATCGGCCCGGCGAGCAGGAACAGAAAACCGCGGATGACACCAAACGCTGCCAGAGCCAGAGCACCATCATGCAATCGACCGATAATTGAGCTGATCAGCAAGGGGATTGTTTGTTGCAGGCACGATGAATAGGCCAATGGAAATGAATAGCGGAGAATCTCACCTGTGGTTTTTTCCGTTTCGCCTTGATGCTCCGGGAGGCCAATTTTCCAGGCCAGCCAGGATATAACCAGTGTCTCTGTCACGACGCAGCTGACGAGTGCAAAAGCGCCGAATTGGGCACCATAAAACCATTTGTGTCCTACCATGAGAAATATAAACAACGCCGCGACTCTAACTCCAGTAGCGAATGAAACCAGGCTGGTTTTTCGAGCGCGAATAATCAACCCTTGGCAGAAACCACGGATGCCGGTAAAAAACGGGAGGAAGGCTAATATGTACAGAGCTTTTTTTGCCTCGACGGCAACTTCAGCGGGGGTGCCGAGAAGTCGAATCAGGACCAGATCCCCCAGGGGGGTAAAAGCGATTAATGCCAACATAATTGCCACGTAAAAAGCGACCAGGCCGATAAATATCAGAACTCCGAGCACCGATTTACGTCCGCGCGCCATAGCGATGGTAATTGTGTGGTTCTGATACGAAGGGGAGGCGATAAACAGATGGACCACCAGTGCGACCGACATGCCGGCCAGGGCCGTGATGTAATCGTCAAGCCTGGCCAGGGCGCCATTGATGACGGTGTGGGAAATGCTCATCAGCTGGACGTTGAGGACTAACGGGAAAAAGAAAAAAGCAATCTCGCGAGTGGTCAGACCCTTCTCATTCAAAAGAAGACCCTGGAAACAGTTGGAGTAGATCGGTTGATTGTTCGGCATGAAAGTCGGTTTCCAGACCATCGGTGTGCCCCATTCCGTAAGCACAAAAGCAGGTTGCTGCCCCCGCTTTAAGAGCCGCGTAGAGATCGGTGTGATGATCGCCGATCATAACGGCCTGTTGCGGATCAGCACCCAGATCTTCGAGAGCTCTGGCCACCGGAAGTGGATGGGGTTTTTTTTCTGCATAGCTGTCACCGCCAACGATGACTTTGAAATGATTGACCAGGTCCAGCCCTTTAAGCAATTTCATGGTCAATTGGTAGGGTTTATTGGTGACGATCGCCATTTTGTCTGCGGGGTGGTTATTCAGGAGTTGTGCAATTCCCGGATAACAACGGGTGTGATCAAGCAGGTGTTCACTATAGAATTGCATAAACCGATCTGTGTGAGCTGGATGATAGAGATCGTCTCCAAGAGCCCGCTGGACCAGAGTGCTGACCCCATCACCGACCATATAAGCGACTTGTTTTTCTGGTAAAGGTAAGCAATCCAATTCAGCGCGGAGCAGATTCAGTGAGATCGTTAGATCGGGAACCGAATCAACCAGAGTGCCATCCAGATCAAAGAGTAGATAATTGATGTTTTTCATTTTAAGCCTTTTTAACCCGGGCGCCAAAGATTGCTGTGCCAACTCTGACCAGTGTCGCACCTTCTTCTACCGCCACCTCAAAGTCACCACTCATTCCCATCGAGAGTTCGATCATCTCAACGCCGGGAAGTTGTAACCTGCCGATCTGTTCAGAGAGTTCGCGCAGTTGCTTGAAAAAGGGACGAACCTGCTCAGGATCGTCGGAGTGGGGGGGGAGGCACATCAGTCCCTTAATTCTTAAATGGGGTAACGGAGCCACCGATCGCACCAGACTTTCCAGGTCTTGAGGGTCACAGCCCGATTTGCTGGCTTCATCACCGACATTGATCTGTAGAAGAATATCGACAGAGCCATCAATCTTTTCCCATTGACGGTCAATTTCTTTAGCGAGAGAGAGGCGATCAACGGAGTGGATCATCGTGACTTTGCCGCGCAGGTATTTAACTTTGTTGCTTTGCAGTCCGCCGATGAAGTGCCACTCAACCGGGGCCTTAACCAGCGGCTCTTTATCACGGAATTCCTGGACATAACTTTCTCCGAACAGTTTCTGTCCGGCGTGAAAGGCTGTTTCGATCTGTTTAGCTGGTTTGACCTTGGAGACGGCAATCAGATTGACTTGTGAAGAATTTCGTCCGACTTTTTGGCAGACCATGTCGATCCGTTCATGGATTTGCGCAATATTGGTGGCAATTTTGTTCATCGAATCAAGCTCCCCACTGGACTGATTTTTGACCACAGAGGCCCTGAATCATAGTCGTGTTTTGTCATCTGTCCCCCTGGATCAGGTTCATATCAATAGTGGCACACCCAGTTCTTTCATCGCCAGCGTCAGCTTACATAAAGGGAGACCGACGACATTGGTGTAGCTCCCTTCAATCCGGGCAACAAAACAGATTCCAAGTCCCTGGATTGCGTAAGCTCCAGCTTTATCGGCGGGCTCTCCAGTGGTAATGTAGCCTGTGATTTCCGCATCTGTCAATTGACGAAACCAGACTTTGGTGCTGACCGCTTCGGTACGTTGTTCTCCCGTCTGTCGATCAAGAACCGCATAGCCCGAAAGAACCCGGTGTTCCCTCCCCGAGAGTTGCTTTAACATTGCTGCTGCGTGATCTTCATCGTCCGGTTTACCAAGGATCTGGTTATCGCAAAGGACGATAGTGTCGCTGCCGATAAACCAGCGACCTGTCATATTCTCCCGCTTTGCCACTTCGGTTGCTTTGTCGAGACTTAAACGGACCACATGTTCTTCAGGTGTTTCTCCAGCGAGGATGTGCTCCTCAGTAGAGCTGGGGATGACCTGAAATTTGAGACCGATCTGTTGGAGTAATTCTCGCCTGCGTGGTGACGCCGAGGCCAAAACAAGCTGATTTTCCATTATTGATACTCCCGGTTGACCATGACCGCTTCCCACCACTGCGGCAGTGCAGCAAGAGCCCGTTCAGCCATGGCCAGGCGGCGGTCAGAACGTTTCATTTTGCGCTTCAGTTGCAGCGGTGGGAAAAGGCCGTAATTGATGTTCATCGGCTGGAAGCTGGATTCTTCAGCCGCCGATAGATGGCTTAATAGCGCACCAAGGGCCGTTTCTTTTGGCGGCAAAGAAATTGTTTCGCCACGGAGCTGGTAGGCGGCAAAAATTCCGGCCAGAAATCCACAGGCTGCCGATTCTACGTAACCTTCAACCCCGCTCAATTGACCGGCGGCATAGATGTGTGGTGCTGCTTTGAATTGAAGTGATTCGTTCAAACATGCCGGAGCATTGATAAAGGTATTGCGATGCATACTGCCAAGCCGGGCGAAGTTGACCTGTTCCAGTCCTGGAATGGTGCGGAAAATTCGTTTTTGTTCGGGATAGGTGAGACGGGTCTGAAATCCAACCAGATTAAACAGTGACGCGTGGCGATTATCCTGACGTAACTGCAGAACAGCGTAAGGGGGGCTGCCGGTTTTCGGATCGGGAAGACCAACCGGTTTCATCGGTCCGAACGAGAGGGTTTGGGCGCCGCGGCTGGCCATCTCCTCAATTGGCATACACCCTTCGAAATGGATCAGTTTCTCAAACTCGCGCCCGGCAACCTTGTCGGCATCAACCAGCTCCTGAACAAAGCGAAAGTATTGTTCTTCATTCATCGGGCAGTTGATATAATCATCACCACCTTTATCATAGCGGGAAGCACGCCAGGCAATATTGAAATTGATTGAATCAACTTCAACAATGGGTGCAATGGCATCATAAAAATAGAGATGCTCACTTCCGGTTAAATCTGCCAGTTCAGTGGAAAGGGGATCGGAGGTCAGTGGACCACTGGCAAGGATAGTTGTCTCCTCTGTTGGTAATTTGGTTATTTCTTCACGGAGCAGTTCGATATTTGGGTTCGCGGCAATTTTCGTGCTGATATAGCTGGAAAATTCATCCCGATCAACTGCCAGAGCACCTCCGGCTGGCACTGCCGTGGCGTCAGCTGCTTCGATAAATAAAGAACCGGTGCGTCGCAACTCTTCTTTAAGGCAACCAACAGCGTTATTCATCCCGGCACCACGTAGACTGTTTGAGCAAACCAGTTCGGCCAAGCCTTCGCTCTGATGTGCCGGGGAAAATTGCAGCGGTTTCATCTCGTACAATTTGACCTGACACCCCTCTTGTGCCGCCTGCCAGGCTGCTTCGCATCCGGCCAGGCCGGCACCGATAACGGTAATTTGCATTTGTTGATCCTCTGTAGGGGCGCTTCACGAATCGCCCTTTCGCATTGTGGCAATGACAATTTGTGTAAGGGCAATTGATGAATTGCCCCTACGTTTAAATGCAAAACCGGCCGAACCTTTTGGCTCGACCGGTCGATTGTACAATATGTTTGTTATCTTCAGGCGTCTTTTTTAGCTGCTGTTTTGCTCTTAGTCGTTTTTTTTGCAGGAGCTTTCTTCGCCGCAGTTTTTGTTGTCGCCGTTTTTTTCTTTGCTGCAGCTTTCTTCTTAGCCGGAGCCTTCTTTGGTGCGGCAGCCTTTTTGACCGGAGGGATTAGCTCCTTTTCCCAATCACAATTTTCCTGTGGACAGCGTTGTACTGTCCCCCAGCGTTTGGTCACTTTGATCTCTGTCAGTGGCCATGCACATTTCGGGCATGGCTCCTTCTTGGGTTCATTCCAGAGAGCATATTTACATTTAGGGTAGCGATTACAGGAGTAGAAGATTTTTCCAAAACGGCTCTTCTTCTCCATCATTTCCCCTTCACCACATTCCGGGCAGGTGATGCCAAGGGATTTGGGCTTTTCCAATGGTTGAATGTTTTTACATTTTGGATATCCGCTACAAGCGAGGAATTTTCCATAGCGCCCCGTTTTGATCAGCATGGGGGAGTCACATTTTTCACACTTTTGATCTGAAATAACGGGTTCCTCTGCCTCTTTGCCATCGCTGTTTAACGGTTCTGTGTGGCGGCAATCGGGAAACCCGGAACAGGCGAGAAAACGACCTGATCGACCAAGCTTGATCACTAACTCTTTGCTGCACTCAGGGCAGACTTTGTCGGTTTTTTCGGTTGTGATATCTGCTTTGCTGACCTCCTGATCCTTACGTCGCAGCAGAGCAATAAAGGGATCCCAAAACTTTTTCAGTAATGGCGTCCACGCCGCTTCCCCACGAGAAATTGCATCAAGCTCTTCTTCCAGTTCGGCGGTAAAGTCATAATCAACATACTGGCTGAAATGTTCTGTCAATAATTTGGTGACGACTCGTCCGGTATCTTCGGGGTGGAAAGTACGTTTTTCCAGGTAGACATATTTTCTGGTGACCAGGGTATTCATAATGCTGGCATAGGTCGATGGCCTGCCAATTCCGTACTCTTCGAGAATTTTTACCAGACTGGCCTCGGTAAAGCGAGGCGGAGGCTGGGTGAAGTGCTGCTCAGGTGTCAGTTGCTCATTGCTGAGTTTTTCCCCTTCGCTCAATGGTGGCAGTAATCCCTCTTTATTTTCGTCGTCGCCGTTGTCAGTCCCTTCTATGTAGAGTGCCATAAAACCGGGAAAACGTATTGTCTGACCGGTTGCGCGAAAAACATAACGTTCGCCGGCGGCAATATCGACTCTGGTTGCATCGAAAATGGCCTGAGTCATTTGTGAAGCGACGGTTCGTTTCCAGATTAATTCATAAAGGCGTTGCTGGTCAGAGCTTAAGTATTGTTTCAGCTGCGCTGGAGTTCGGGTGACTGATGTTGGTCGAACGGCTTCATGAGCTTCCTGGGCGTTTTTACTCTTGTTGCGGAAGACCCGCGGTTTGTTCAGGGCGTAGCTTTTGTCGTAAAGTTGGCAGATAACCTCACGTGCTTCGCTGGTTGCCACGTCTGACAGGGCTACTGAGTCGGTTCGCATGTAGGTAATCAGGCCATGTGTCCCATCTTCGACCTTAATTCCTTCATACAGTTTCTGTGCAACACTCATGGTTTTTCGTGCCGAAAAACCAAGTTTACGGCTGGCTTCCTGTTGCAGTGTGCTGGTGATAAAAGGGGGGGCAGGGTTGCGTTTGCGTTCTTTCTTTTCCAGCGAAGCGACCTGGAATTGTACTTGTTTCAGCTCTGCGAGGATATCTTCAGCCTGCTTTTGTGTGCTGACTGCAAATTTAGTCAGTTTTTTCCCGTCGCAAGAGTGGAGCTTTGCTGTGAATTGGCTTTTGGCAAGATTGGCCAGAAGGGCTTCAATCGTCCAATATTCGCGTGGTTTAAATGTGTCTATCTGATCCTCACGTTCACAAATCAGGCGCAAGGCAACCGACTGTACTCGTCCCGCAGACAGCCCATAGCGGATTTTCTTCCACAGGAATGGCGAAAGATTAAAGCCCACCAGATAGTCAAGAATTGAGCGGGCCTGTTGAGCATCGACCATATCGCGAGCGATCGAGCGTGGGCTGGCGATTGCCTCAGTGATTGCCTGCTGCGTGATTTCCTGGAAGGTCACCCTTTTAACGACCGGTTTTTTAGCTTTTTCATCGATGCCCAGGGCTTCTAGCAGGTGCCAGGCAATCGCTTCCCCTTCACGGTCGAGGTCAGTTGCAAGAATGAGTTCAGCACTTTTGGCAACTTCTTTTTTCAGCACGCTGATATGTTTTTCACTGTCTGCCAGAACTTGATAATTGGGTTTGAAATCGTTGTCTGTATCAACTGATCCCTTTTTACTCGGCAGGGCGCGAACGTGTCCGTAAGAAGCAAGAACTTTGTAACCCTTGCCAAGAAATTTTTCGATGGTTTTTGCTTTCGCCGGGGATTCGACGATAACCAGTGATTGTGCCATCTTTTTCCTCTAGAAGTCTCTTCTCTGTATAGACAGAAATTGGTAAATATGAAAAAGGTCTTTTAATCGCAAAACCTTATAGTTTCTTTAGTGGTAAATCTGATCCCAGTCGTTTTCCAGCCAGCAGTTTATTTCTCGTAACCAGAGGTCACTCGAACGTGATAACAGGATCAGGATCGTAATCAGCTTGATCTCTTGTTCATTGATGGAATCTTCTGTTGAACGCAGTGCCCGATCCATAATCTCCTCCTGTGCTTGATTTGAAAGGAGTCCCATGGTGCGAACTTTAACTAAAAAACCTCTTGCTTCAGTCGTAAGTTTTTGTTGCTCCTGGTTGCTGAATAGCCGATGGGTGGGTTGATGCATCAGTGGAGTCTCTATTGCCGATTCAGCTTGAGGTTGAAGTGCAATGGTCTCCATCCAGGAAAAAGCATCATTGATGTCATCAGCTTCGAAGCCGACAGACATGAGTTCAGCCATCAGCTCTTGTTCGCTGACGGGGGTATTTTCCGCTCCCAGAACATATTGGGCGATCAGGTTGACAATCGCCAAAACTCGCTCACGCAAGGAACCTCCAAGAAAAGTTGGTCTGAATGACTATGTTCGTAACAAGAACACGCTTCAATCCGTATAGTCCGACAAGCTTCCAGATCAGCACAAAATTATAGTTGGCTGCGAATATAATGGTTTCCGGGGAGTGTTTGAATCCCGCCCCGGAGCTCTAGGTCGAGTAAAATAACGGAAAGCTCCATGGGAGTCAAGCCGCATTGACGGGCGATTTCATCACTATGCAGGGGCTCATATCCAAGTAAATGGAAGACTTTCAGGGCCGGCTCGTCAAGCTGCTCAGTAAAATTATTGGATTGTCTCTGTTCTTTCCGGGATGGTTGATTCGGCCAGAGCACTTGTAAAATATCTGCAGCTTCAGTGACAAATTGCGCCCCTTCTTTCAGCAGGCGATTGGTTCCCCTGCTGTTGGGATTTTGTAACGCTCCCGGAACCGCGAACAGCTCGCGTCCCTGTTCCAGGGCAAAGTCGCCGGTAATCAGGGAGCCACTTTTTTCAGCAGCTTCAACAATCAACACACCACGACTAAGCCCACTGATGATTCGATTTCGCCCCGGAAAGTGTCCGGCAAGGGGGGGTGTCTCGGGTGGATATTCGGTGATGATGCCATTTTCGTACTGAATTTCGTCGAATAGTTGGCGGTTTTCTGGCGGATAAATTTGGTCAATGCCGCAACCCAGAACAGCAATTGTCGAACCGTTGCCATCCAACGCTCCTCGATGTGCGGCACTATCAACGCCACGTGCCAGACCGCTGACAATACAGATATTGTGCTGTGCAAGGGTTGTAGCCAGTTTTCTGGTCAGAGCCAGCCCGGCACTGGTTGCCCGTCGTGAACCAACAATCGCAAAGCCATCATTGGCAGGTAATTTCCCACGCAGATACAACAGAGCTGGAGGGTCATGGATTTCACGCAGCAAAGGTGGGTAATCATCATCCCAGAAACTGATCAGCCGGACTTGCAGTGATTCAATTTTATGACAAGTTTGTTGAAACTTCTCGCTGTTTTCCGCTGGGATTTTGTTGTAAAGCTTGCCGCGCAGACCGGCTTCCCGCCAATGCTGTGGCGGCGCCTGCAGTGGAGTCGTGAAATTGCCGAAGCGTCGGTAGAGCTTGAACAGGGCAGTTCGTCCGAGACCCGGTGTCAGGTGCAGCCTTAGCAATGCTCGTTGTGATGCGTTCATTGTTCCCCTCCATAATGGCGACTTGTTGCCAATAAAAAAGGATTGAAGTGACTTCAATCCTTTTTTAATAATAGATATCTTTTTGTGAAATCAATCAGTGATAATCGAAACTTTATCTCCAATAGATGCGGCATTAACACTTTTTATAATAATAGCAGAAGCGGTTTTTGCCCTGGTTTCGATGGTGATCGCAGCACCCAGGACGGCATCCGGTAATTGAATGGTTCCGACCTGTTTGATGATCTCGTCAGAAACCTTGCGCGGGCGTGAAAGATAGAAAAGGTTTCCACTGACCAGTCCATCGTCGCTTCCTAAATTGACAAATACGATATCGTTGGTTGAAAGGGTCCCTTTTTCATCCCGTGCTGCAATAACGTACCCTTCTTTGTCCGTTGTACCGCTCTGCAGAGTGATTTCTTTGCGCTGTGGGGTATATTCAAACAGTTCAGCACCTCGTGCAATTTCACGGAAAACATCACCAATTTTGGCAACGACAGTGTCGCCATTAATTTCTGTAACATGCAGGAAACCCAGATTGTTCATCATGGGGCCTAATGGCTTGTCTGTGTGTGGGTGCTTGACCATATCGCCACGCTCAAATAATCCGTAGGTATCACCAACAGAGACATCCGAGAGCTCTTTCATTTTGAGAAAAACCACATCATTTTTAGTCAGCAAGATGCGATTATCAACCGAATCAACCAAAATCCCGAGAGGTTCTTCATTGGTAAGGATAAACCCATCACCGCTGCCTGTCGCTTTGATCTTGATCGACTCATCCGCCTTGTCAACAGAGGAAGTTTTGATCTGGCTGCCATCTGTTTCTTTCTCAGCTTCCGGGTAGGCGGGGATAATTTCCAGACGGCCATCCAGAATGCGCACTTTTTGTCCGGGGAAAATTAGATGGGGATTGGTAATATCCGGGTTTTTTGCCCAGACATTTGGCCAGTAGTATGGATCATTCATGAATTTCTCAGAAAGATCCCATAGGGTATCCCCTTTCTTGATTGTATAAATTTGCTCGTCAGCAGCAGTGGCCAGACTTGTTCCTGACAAAACCAGCAAGAAAACCAGCAGAGATAACCAGCGAAAGAGATTCTGTGTCATTAGCTTCCTCTCAGACAGAGCTATGAACCGTTAATTTTCCGGTTCGGTGCTCCGGTAAATTTGTTGCGCTTCCGGACTTTCTGGGTAGCGGTTGCGTAACTGCTCAAGGACGTTATCAACTTGTATCTGTAGCCCCTCCTGGCGATAGATCTGTGCCAGCTGAATAAGTGCTGCCGGGGCTTTAGCCTGGGCATTTGGATCAGCGGTAATGTGCTGAAAATTGGTTATAGCCAGGTCGTTTTTTCCCTGGGAACGTTGAGAACTGGCCAGCCAGTAGCGGGCGTTAGGAGAATATTGGTGTTCTGGAAAATCACGCAGAAAATCTTGAAACCCGGTTTCCGCAGATGATAAATGACCGGAGGCCAGATTTGAAAATGCTGCAAGATAGGCTGATGCTGATGCCGCGACGCTAACAACTTCGTGATTGACAGTAGATTGGGTTGGAGTCTCTGTCGGCATTGTTACCGGTGTAGCCGGGGGCTCCAATATTTCGGGGGCTTCCAGAAAGCTTTGATTGTGCTGAGGAGGTATATTCTCAGCACTCAATTGTTGCTGGAGCTGAGTCAGGTGCTGCTGTAGCTGTTGCATTTGATCTGCTTGTTGCGCTTGTTGCTGTTTTATTTCATCCAACTGTGTTTTTAATGCGTCAGATGGTACAAGGCTCGGTGTGGGAGCACAGGAGCTCAGTAAAAAGGCAAGTCCCAGCAATAGGGTCAGCCTGGTGACTAGAAATAAGTGGGGATGATTCATGCTAATGTGTCTCCACGCGGTTCTTCCATAATAAAAATAAAAACTAATCAGTAAAAATTATAGCCTTCTTAGCAGGTTGTCAAGTTGGAAAGATGAGAATGCTCCAAAAAAACACCTTAAATATCATTTTTTATGAGGGATTTCTCGAATCAAGAGGTTCAGGGAGCGCCCTGAGGTTAAAATAATGCCCCGATTTGTCAGATTGTTTTTCAGGAAACTTCTTAACTCAGCCATTTTATCCGCCGACATGTCCCGATATTGGGGTAATTTATGGGTGAAAAAGTCAGCTTCGTCGGTAAACAAAAAATCGACATCAAAGTGATATGTCGGACTTAATATCCAGCCCTTTAGATTCTGCATTGCAGTCATGGCCGCTTTTTTTTCCACACTTTCATCGCCACTTCCAGCACCGAACCGCTTTTTCACCTCGAGAAAAGAGCCGCTATCTCCTGGCTCAACAATGACTATTTTACCATTATTTTTCAGCAAACTCCCTGAGTGGCAAAGGTTGTCAATCATTTTGTCTTTCGGGATATGGTGCAGTGACAGGGTGTAAATAACAATATCGAAAGAGCTGGCAGGGAGATCCGGGATGCCATCTGGAGTATAGATGAATTCTATATTCTCTGCGGTTAAGCCCTTTTTAGCCTGCTCCAGAACCTCAAGATTCAAGTCGGTTGCTACAATTTGGTTGGCGTACTCAGCCATATCACTGGTCATCCGTCCGCTTCCACAACCGATTTCCAGAATGGTTGCTCCGGTTAGGGGGGCGTGAGAGTTGATGGTTTGGATATATCTGTTGTCTGGATCGAGAATCATCGATCTCTCCTGTTGAATGTGAAATAAGAGTTGAGTCATTCTAGCAAAAGGAGGCAAAGACGAGGCTATTTTTTTGCTTCCCACAGACTGCTCCGAATTTTCTGTTTATGCTATGCTCCGCCAGATGTTTTAAAATAACATTATCAGGGAAGATTTAAATGACACGAAGAATGGATAGAAACAAACCCGAATTACTGCTGCCCGCCGGGGATATGCAAAAGCTGAAAACGGCGATCCGCTTTGGAGCCGATGCGGTTTATCTCGGCACTGCCGATTTTGGTTTGCGGGCCCACGCCGGAAATTTTGATGTTGAGCAATTACGTATTGCCCGGAAGTTGACGCGCGAGGCCGATGTTGCCCTCTACCTGACCCTCAACGCTTCGCTGCGCCCGGATGAATTTTCCGCCCTGGAAAATCTCCTTGAAGAGCTGAAGCCCCTCGATCTGGATGCCTATATTATTGCCGATCCCGGTGTGCTGGCGACGATTCGCAGGGTTGATCCGAAGCGGTCGATTCACCTTTCGACCCAGAGCAACAGCTGCAACCCCCAAACCGCTGAATTCTGGCGCAATAACGGCGTCAGTCGTATCAATCTGGCCAGGGAATTAACTCTGGATGATATCTGCGGCTTTGCCGGGCAGACCGAGATCGAACTGGAGTGCTTTGTCCATGGTGCCATGTGTGTTGCCCATTCGGGACGCTGTTTGCTGTCAACGGCGTTACTCGGGCGCAGCGCCAACCGTGGTGATTGTGCCCAGCCGTGCCGCTGGAATTATGCGCTGGTCGAAGAGACCCGCCCGGGAGAAAGCTTTGCCATTGAAGAGGATTATCGCGGCACCTATATCATGAATAGTCGCGATCTTTGTCTGGTAGATCAATTACCGCAGTTGCTTGCTGCGGGGATCGACAGCTTCAAGGTTGAGGGGCGGATGAAAAGCCTCTATTACGTGGCGACGACGGCGCGGATTTATCGTGATGCCATAGATCGCCTCTGGGCCGATCCAACCGACATTGATCCTCTCTGGAGTGAAGAGCTGGAGAAAGTGAGCCATCGTCCTTACGATACCGGCTTCCTGTTCGGTCACGACGATGCCAAAATTCATTCTGCCGATACCCATTATGTCCGTACCCACGATTTTGTCGGTTTTGTCCGAAGAGACGATGACGGCCTCTGGGTCGAAGGGCGGAACCGGTTTTTGCTGGGGGATGAGATTGAACTGATCGGCCCCGGGATGCGCCAACAAAAAATCAAGATTAATGAAATTAAAAATTTATCCGGGGAATTACTTCCCGCAGGACAACCGAACTCTCAACTCCGCCTGCAATTACCCGATTGGGCCGAAGAGGGTGACCTGCTCCGTTTGGAAAGGGCTGTGAAATAGATGAAACTATTGCTGCTATCCATCTACCTTGTTGTCACTGCAATCCGCTTTGCCCTGGACTGGATCAATATCCGTCAAGGGAGGTTTGTAATATTAACTTTACTAAGAACCTCATAAGGTGTAAAGTATGTTTTGCATTTTAACGGTGGGGTTGCGATATGGATTTTACAGTACTGTTGGAAGAGCAGCACAGGCGTCTGCGTCACATTGCCATCACCAATAAGCGCTATCTGTACGATCAAATAAACTGGGATAACCGTTGCAGTCTGATTGTGGGTCAAAGAGGGGTCGGAAAAACGACCCTGATGCTGCAGTACTTGCGAGACAATCATCGCAATTCTGTTACAACTCTGTACGTATCGGTAGACAATCCCTTTTTTAAACACCTCTCTCTTTATGAGTTTGCCACCGAATTTGAGAAACACGGCGGCAAGGTCCTCTTTATCGATGAGATTCATAAATATAAAGATTGGGCAATCCATATAAAAAATATCTATGATGCAACCGAACTTAAACTGGTTCTCTCCGGTTCATCAATGATCCAGATACACACAGAAAATGCCGATTTAAGTCGCAGGGTCAGGCTTTATCGCCTGGCCAATCTATCATTCAGGGAATATCTTGATTTCAAGAATATTGCCAGGCTGCCAGCTGTTTCTTTTAAAGATATCTTGCAAGATCATGTTGCCATAGCAGACGATGTGTCTTCTAAAATCAAGCCATTGGCACATTTTGAAGAATACCTGCTCAACGGTTGTTATCCCTTTATGTTGCAAGATGACGGCAATTACCACCACCTGCTGATGGGAATCATCAATCAAATACTTGAAGTCGATCTCCCCTATTCAACCAATATCAACCATTCACAAATAGACAAAATTAAAAAACTGGTCTACCTGTTAAGCACCTCAGTACCGTTAAAGCCCAATATTACGAAACTGGCTGCCGCAATTGAGGTCTCTCGTCCTACCCTGCAGGAGTATATCCACTATTTGGAACTGGGAAGTTTGACCAATAGCGTCAATCAAAAAGCAAGGGGCTATGGGGTTATGCAAAAGCCCGATAAGCTTTTTATGTACAATACCAACCTGATGAGAACCATATCCCAAAACTGCAACAAGGGGACACAGAGAGAAACGTTCTTTGTCAATCAGATAAAGAGCAGCCTCTACAATCAGGCAAATTTTCTTGATGATAGTATCCTCCTGCCAGCAACGGGCGACTTTACGATTATGAATAAATATACCGTAGAGATAGGCGGCAAAAACAAAACCTTTGAACAGTTGAAAGAGACCCCCGACGCATTTGTCCTGGCAGATGGGATAGAGGTGGGGTACGGAAAAAAAATACCGTTGTGGCTGTTTGGTTTTATGTATTAGTGGCCATCGGGACAATGAACCTGCGCAGGAAGAAGATTTCTTTGGAGGGTTTGAAATGCCTCGGAAAGCATTCGAAAATTTAACCATTTAAGACGAGTTTGACGGTTTTCACGAAAGGGGGACATTCTATATACCCCCCACTTTCCTTTGATATTGGTTTTCTATTGGAGTGATGAGGATGCTAAAATCCATCCCGCCGGTATTCACTATATCCGCATCCGCGATTATGGCGGCTTTGTGCGTCGAGAAAGGTCTTAGAACTAGATGAAACTGTTATTGCTATCTATCTACCTTGTTGTCACTGCAATCCGCTTTGCCCTGGACTGGATTAATATCCGCCATCGGCAAAAGTCCCGGCAGCCTCTACCCGATGCATTTGCCGGACAGATCGATGAAGAGCGGCTTGATCACAGCGATACCTACGCTCTGGCGGGGGACAAGGTTGGTTTTATCGAGGATATTGTCGGCGTATTGTTGACCCTGGTGTTTCTGTTTTGGGGATTGCTCCCCTGGTACGATCGTCTGGTCGCCGGGTTTTCGGACAATTTTATCTTCAGCGGACTGCTGTTTTTTGCTCTGCTGGCTCTGGTTCAGTTGCTGGTTGGCATCCCTTTTTCCCTCTACAGAAATTTTATTCTGGAGGAACGTTTCGGTTTTAACCGGATGAGTTTCAAACTCTGGTGCATCGATCTGCTGAAATCTCTAATAATCGGTTCACTGCTCTTTGTGCTGCTGGGAGGCGGCGCATTTTGGCTGGTGCAATGGGCGCCGCAAAGTTGGTGGCTTTGGGTCTGGGGATTCTGGGCCGCTGTTTCCATATTTTTGATGTATCTTTCCCCTTATCTGATCGAGCCGCTGTTTTTTAAATTTACCCCCTTGGCAAAAATTGAACTGGAAACCGAAGTTCGTGATCTGCTGGAAAAAGCGGGAGCTCATGCGGGAAAGGTTTTGCAGGTCGATGCTTCTCGGCGCAGCGGTCACAGCAATGCTTATTTTACCGGAATCGGTAAGGTCAAGCGGGTGGTGCTGTTTGATACCTTGATGGAGCAGTTGGATGACAAGGAACTGTTGGCAGTCCTGGCGCATGAGCTGGGGCACTGGCGTTGCGGACATATCCGTCAACAATTGATCAAAGCTCAGTTTGTTGCTCTATTCAGTTGCTGGCTGGCGTTTACGCTGCTGAACAGTCAGATTTTGCCCGGCTGGCTGGGGCTGGAGCAACTCTCTTTTGCCGGTCAAGTGTTGGTTCTGGGGTGGTTGGGTTCTCTGCTGGGGTTTTTCTGGACGCCACTTGGCAGCTGGTGGTCACGCCGGCATGAACGGCAGGCGGATCAGTTTGCCATCAATATGGTTGGCAGTGGGCAGGAGCTGGCTTCCGGGCTGGTGAAGCTGGCGCGTGAAAATCTGAGCAACCTGTTTCCCCATCCATTGTACGCTGCGGTTTACTATTCCCATCCTCCATTGGTGGAGAGGGTGTTATGGCTGCAGAAGGGGAAAGTGAAAATTAAAACATCTGCAGATCAATAAAGCGGTTATTGTCATCAATGGTTAGGCGAAACCGTCCGTGGATACCGTTGTGAGTCAGAAATGGACGTAATCTTGCGGCTGGAAAGTGGAGGCGTTTTCCACACTCTGAGACAACTTGAACCGCGTTGGCGGTTCCCTGGTAATATTGTAGGTATTGCTGTTGACTGATTTGCAGGCGGAAGTAGAATTGTTTTTTCGACTGTGTCGTCATTTTGTGTTTTATCCAGGGGGGCTGTGGGCTCCCGCTGGAATCGGAGAGGGTTATAATGCTGATCTATAAAGTTGTCGAAACCAGCCAGGTTGATGATCTGAGTCTGGAGAATATTCTCAATACCTGGACAGCTCAAGGCTGGCAACTTGAAGGAATCCATTTTGCCATGCGTGAAGCGAGCCGTCGTCCGGGGATGGCGTTTGTCACTTTCACTCGTGAAGAAGAGTGAGAACGTATTGTAGTAAACTCGGGACTGCCAGTTCCATCGGGGGCTGTCCCAGATGTTTACGGGCTATGAAAATACGGTGGTTCGCGTCGCAAAAGCCTGGGACAGCCCCCGTGCGGGGACAGTCCCGATTTTGCTGGTATACGTCCCAGGAATACTACCTTTTAGTAAACTAATCCACCTTTCTTCCGTACTTTGCGCAAAGTTTTATTGGCGACATATCGCGCTTTGTCTGCTCCAGCGGTAAGTATTTTCCTTATCCCTTCGGGATCAGTCAGTAACTCTTTCCTTTTTTCTGTATAGGGGGCAAAGAAATCGCGGGCAGTTTCAAACAGTTCTTGTTTCACGTCACCATAACGGAGACCGGGGGTCAGGTAGCGCTGACGCAGTGCTTCAGTTTCCTCCTTATCCAGGAACAAGCGATAAATCTGAAAGATGTTGCAGGTGTCGGGGTTTTTGGCTTCCTCCACCGGAGTGGGGTCGGTAACAATCCGCATAATCTGTTTACGTAGAGCCTTCTCTTCCAGAAACAAATCGATGGTGTTGCCATAGCTCTTACTCATCTTGCGACCGTCCAATCCGGGAACGGTTGCAACATCATCATCAATTTCCGGCTCCGGAACAGTGAACACTTCTCCATGTTCATTGTTATATTTTATGGCGATATCGCGGGCGACTTCCAGGTGTTGTTTCTGATCTTTACCGACCGGGACACGATCACTTTGAAACAGGAGGATATCCGCCGTCATCAGCACCGGATAGGCGAACAGCCCATGGTTCGGTTTAATCCCCTGGGCAACTTTATCCTTAAAACTGTGGCAACGCTCCAGAAGCCCCATCGGGGTGAAATTGGAGAGAATCCAGGTGAGTTCCTGAACTTCGGGAATGTCGGATTGTACCCAGAAGGTACTTTTTTCGGGATCAAGCCCCAATGCGAGAAAGTTAGCAGCGGCTTCCAGAGTCCCTTTGGCCAGCGTTTTGCCGTCTGTAAGGCTGGTCATGGCGTGGTAATTTGCGATGAAGCAGAACAGATCTTCCTGCTCCTGGTAGTTAATCATCTTTTGCATCATGCCAAAAAAATTCCCCAGGTGGAGGGAGCCGGATGGCTGAATACCGGATAAAACTCGCATTGTAATATTGACTCCAATATTTTTATGGTCATTGTCCGGAGATATATCCTTGTGATGTGTCTCCAGATGACCGATTGTTTGTTCAAAGGTGTGGTGGAGAGTCTCGTCGAGACCGAGACTCTCCTGAGTGTTTTAGCTGTTGTGGGTCGGATCTGTATTCAGGGGATGCGTCGCAAGGATATATCCCTTGAATACTATTCTTGCTTCTGCTGTTCTCCCATCATCGTTGCAAATTGCAACAGCTGCTGCAGATCCATACCGCTCTCTTTGAGGATTCCGAGCAGAACCGGAAACAGCTGCATCATGAAGCCGGGCTCTTTGATGACATCTTTAGTCAAAGCGGGCAGGGTATCAATGATAACAGCTTTTTTTTCTTCAATTGTAAGCTCCAAAAGCGCCGATTTTATAGCTTCGGTTGTCATTTAATTTCTCCTGTTGATCAAGTATGATGGCGACGCCATCCCATGAGTTTTTGCGAAAGCATCAAATATTATGATTAAGCATTGAAGGCGATTTTGAAAACTTCTGTATATTCTTTGACAAAGTGAATTTCTATCCCTTCACGCAGGTAATCGGCCAGATCGTCATAATCTTTTTTATTCTCGTGTGGAAAGATCAGGGTTTTCAGACCGGCTCGGCGCGCAGCAATGGTTTTTTCTTTGACGCCACCGATGGGGAGAACATTACCGGTCAATGACAGTTCCCCGGTCATTCCAAGCTTTTGACGGACCGGTTTCTCCATAATCATCGATAGTAGAGCGGTGGTCATCGTTACTCCTGCTGAGGGGCCATCTTTGGGGGTTGCTCCAGCCGGAACGTGCAGGTGGATGTAGTGGTTGTCAAAGTAATCTTCCGCTATCTTATATTGTTCAAGATGGCCCATGACATAAGAATAGGCAATTTCTGAACTTTCAACCATCACCTTGCCCAGTTGTCCGGTCTGCTTGAATCCTTTTGTTTTACTCTTCATGGAGGTCGCTTCAATCTGCAGAGTTGCGCCCCCCATACGAGTCCAGGCCAGGCCGGTGACGACTCCCGGGGAATCCTTGAGCAATTCTTCCTCAGCGAATACCGGCTTGCCGAGATAGTGTTCAATGTCGTGTTTGGTTACCCGCACCTTTTCTGTGCGTCCTTCGGCAAATTCCATTGCCGCTTTCCGCATAATTTTTTTAATTTTATTTTCCAGACTACGGACCCCGGACTCCCGGGCATAGCGATTGACAATATCACCAAGGGCCGCTTTGTTGATGCTGACCTGGGTTTTGGTCATGCCGTGGCTTTTGAGTGCTTTGGGGATCAGAAAGCGACGGGCAATTTCCAATTTTTCTTCGAGGATATAGCCGGAGAGGCGAATAACTTCCATCCGATCGAGCAATGGTGCAGGGATGGTGTCAATTTGATTGGCCGTAGTAATAAACATGACATTCGAAAGATCAAAAGGGACGTCCAGATAGTGATCGCGAAAGCTGTCATTCTGCTCTGGATCGAGGACTTCCAATAGGGCCGAAGCGGGGTCGCCCTGGAATGATGCGCCGATTTTATCAATTTCATCCAGCATCAATACCGGATTGGCTGTCCCGGCACTCTTCATTGACTGGATTGCTTTGCCCGGCATGGCACCGATATAGGTGCGTCGATGACCTTTGATTTCGGCCTCATCACGCATGCCGCCAACTGAGAAACGATAGAACTTACGCTTCAGCGCATCGGCGATACTTTTTCCAACCGAAGTCTTGCCAACGCCGGGTGGGCCAACCAGGCAGAGAATGGATCCCGAAATGTCCCCCTTCATTTTGCCGACAGCAATAAATTCGAGGATTCGCTCTTTAACATCATCCAGACCATAGTGGTCACGGTCGAGAACCCGTTGTGCCCGTTTCAGATCGTAGGCATCTTTACTGAATTTTCCCCAGGGGAGGATGGTGAGCCAGTCAAGATAGTTGCGGCTGACATTGTATTCTGGAGAGGATGGTTCAATGAGCTGGAGTTTTTCGATCTCTTCATCAACTGCTTTTTGCGCTTCCTCATTCAGGGTCAGTTTTTTCAACCGTTTCTGATACTTTTCAATTTCGGAGACTTTACCTTCTTTTTCCAGTCCCAGTTCTTTCTTGATCGCTTTGAGCTGTTCCCGGAGGAAAAAATCACGTTGTTGAGCAGACACTTTTTCTTCGATTTGCTGAGAAATTTTATTTTGCAGCCGGGAAACTTCCAGTTCTTTTTTTAATAGAACCAGGACTTTATCGATTCGACGGTGAATGTCGAAGGTTTCCAGGACTTCCTGGAGCTCAAAGCCATCCGCATTGGTCAAGTTGGCAGCAAAATCTGTTAATCGAGCCGGATCGTCCATACTGGCACGGCCCAGAAACAGTTTAATCTCTTCCGAGTAGAGGGGGTTGATCTGCACCAATTCTTTCAGGGTTGAGATGATGGCCATCGAATAGGCCCGCAACTCAGGATTGTCACTATAAACCGTGCTGAGGAAATAGGTGACATCGGTGTAAATAATCTCATTGATTTCCAGAACTTCATCAATACTGAAGCGCTCCAGACTATTGACCAGAACGTGAGCACTGTCGTCTTCGACGTGAATTAGTTTGAGGATTTTTGCTGCAACTCCAACCCGTTGCAGATTGCTGGTTGAATCACTCTCGTCAAGTTCCTGCACCATGACCAGGCCGATGGCTTGTGAGTCGGTCTCCATTGCCTGTTTGATGGTTTTGACGCGAGCTTTTCCGTTAACGGTCAACGGGATGATGACCCCCGGGAACGCCGGGCGTGGGCGTAGCGGGATGATTGGGAGTCGAGATGGCAGCATGTCGCGTGCCAGAACCAGACCCTCATCGGGAATGGCATGGACATCGGTATCGGTTTCTACTTCAATTTCGTAGTCGATCGATTCGTCGTGATCTTCAAAATTATCGTGCATGCAAGGTCTCCCCTTTTTGTAACCTGGATCCTGTTTTTCAGGTACTTTTCTGTACCTATCAGGGGGAAGATAATAACATCAGACTTGGAATGTCAACATGCCTGTTCCGGAAATCTTTTTGGCAAGGGGCATTTTCCAATCTTTCCCTTTGACTTGAGGTATGGAATAATTCAATGAAACCCTCTAAACACTGAAAGGCTGCACATGTCGCAAAAAAATGAACGGGTCTATCTGATTGATGGCTCTTCTTATATCTATCGGGCTTATTATGCTATTCGCCACCTTTCTAACTCCAAGGGGGAAGCGACCAACGCGGTTTATGGTTTTACCAATATGCTTCTCACTTTGTTGCGTGAAGAATACCCCGATCGGATTGCGGTGATTTTTGACGCTCAAGGGCCGACATTCCGCAAGGAACTCTATCCAGAATATAAGGCCAATCGATCTGCCATGCCTGAGGATCTGGTGCCGCAGGTTCCAGTGATTAAAGAGATCGTGCGTGCTTTTAAGATCCCGGCACTTGAGCAGCCGGGCTATGAAGCAGATGATATTATTGCAACCCTGGCAAAACGTTATGCTGGCCAGGGGTTGGATGTCACTGTGGTGACCGGTGATAAAGATTTGATGCAGATTGTTGATGAGCGGATCCGCTTGCTCGATACAATGAAGGGGAAAGTTTCGGGGCGTGACGAAGTGATTGAACGCTTTGGAGTTCCGCCGGAACAGGTATTGGAAATACTCGGTTTGGCGGGGGATAGTTCGGACAATATCCCCGGAGTGCCGGGGATTGGTGAGAAAACGGCCAGCAGTCTGATTCAGGAGTTTGGCTCAATTGAGCAACTTCTGGCCAATATCGATCAGGTCAAGGGGAAAAAACGGCAGGAGAAATTAGGTGAATTTGCTGATCAGGCCAGATTGTCCCGGAGGTTGGCCGATTTAGTTTATGATCTTGAAATCGATATCACTCTGGATGATTTGTCTTTGCTTGACCCCGACCGGGAGGCCCTGGAGACTTTATTCAAACAGCTTGAATTTTCCAAATTATTACAAAAATTTACAGCTCAACCGCTGCAGAATTCTAAAGCGGGAGACTATCTGGTTGTTTTGACCGAAGCTGAGTTGGACAGTATGGTTGCGCAACTTGAGGCTGCTGGACGTTTTGCTATTGATACCGAAACAACCAGTCTGGTTGCGGTGCAGGCCGAACTGGTTGGCCTCTCTTTTGCGGTTAAGCCGGATCATGGCTGGTATTTACCGATTGGTCATAGCTATTCGGGGGTGCCACAGCAATTGGCACGAACCCTGGTGTTGGAAAAATTGCGCCCCATGCTGGAGGATCCGCTCTACCGCAAGATCGGTCAGAACATCAAGTATGATGCTCTGGTTCTGCGCAATGCAGGAATTGAGCTGGCTGGAATTGACATTGATACCATGGTGTTGTCCTACGTGACGCACCCGCAATCCAAATCCCATGGTCTCGATGCTCTGGCTGTTGAGCACTTGAATCACCAGATGATCCCCTACTCTGAAATGACCGGCAGGGGTAAAAAACAGATCTGCTTCAGTGAAGTTGAGATTGAAAAAGCGCTTCACTATGCCGCCGAAGATGCCGATATCACATGGCAAATAGCTGATAAATTGCTCCCGCAACTGCCCAGCGGAGAGATGGAACAACTGTTTCGTCAGGTTGAAATGCCGCTGGTTGACGTGTTGACCCGGATGGAATGGCGGGGAATTCGAATCAACGCCGATTTCCTCGGCGAACTGTCTGGGCAGTTGGGCAAAAAACTGGCCATTCTGGAAGGTGAAATTCATACTTTGGCGGGGG
Source organism: Deltaproteobacteria bacterium tcs-42 (assembly GCA_002049545.1). Taxonomy (GTDB): domain Bacteria; phylum Desulfobacterota; class Desulfuromonadia; order Desulfuromonadales; family Geopsychrobacteraceae; genus Desulfuromusa. The sequence continues at coordinate 60,377 of LLYT01000003.1, forward strand.
GGACATTTAATATCAATTCGCCCAAACAGCTTGGGGAAGTTTTATTTGACAAGCTTGGCCTGCCAAAGGGGAAGAAAACCAAAACCGGATGGTCGACCAACGTTGACGTCCTCAACAATTTAGCGGCTGAGCATAATGTCGTGGCTAAAATTCTCGATTACCGTTCTGTCAGTAAATTGAAAAGTACCTATACCGATGCGTTACCGAGATTGATTAATCCGGCGACGGGACGGTTGCATACCTCTTTTAATCAGGCTGTGACAGCCACTGGACGGCTCTCATCCAGCGACCCGAACCTGCAGAATATCCCTGTCAGAACCGCTGAGGGACGCCGGATCCGCGAAGCTTTTATCCCGGAGGATGGTTGGATTTTGTTGTCGGCCGATTATTCTCAGGTCGAGTTAAGGGTGATGGCACAGCTGGCTGATGTCCCGGCTTTGAAGGAGAGTTTTGTTGCCGGAGAAGATATTCATAAACGGACCGCCAGTGAGATATTCAATGTTTTTCCCGAGATGGTGACCGATGAAATGCGTCGTCAGGCAAAGACGATCAATTTTGGTATCCTTTATGGTATGGGGGCTTTCAGCCTGGCTAAGGATCTGGGAATCAGTCGCGCTGAAGCGCAGCAGTTTATCGACCATTATTTTGAGCGTTACCCGGCTATTCTAAAATACCTGGACGAAAAAAAAGTGGAAGCGCACGAAAATCAATATGTGACAACGCTTCTTGGCCGTCGATGTGCAATCCCCGAAATCACCAGCAAGAATGGTGCTGTCCGCAGTTACGCTGAGCGAAATGCGATTAATTACCCGATTCAGGGGAGCGCTGCTGATATTATCAAGATGGCGATGGTGAATATTGACCAACGCCTCTGTGCTGAACAGTTACAAACCCGAATGTTGTTGCAGGTTCATGATGAGCTGATTTTTGAAGTTCCAGAAGTGGAGTTGGATCGGGTTCGTGAACTTATCCGTGTGGAGATGGAGACTGCTGTGGTTCTTGACCTCCCTTTACAGGTCGATATTGGAACCGGGAAAAATTGGGCAGAGGCTCACTAATAAAAGAGAGAGTATTTAGCCATGAATTATACACATTTCAGAAATGGTTCTTCTTGTCCGGACTTAACAGAAATCCCCCCTTTGGGATTAGACGCTGCGGCGTTGGGACAGGATTTTCGCCATTATTATACGAACAATCTGGGGCGTGACAGGAACTGCCGTTTGTCCCACTATGCCTATGAGGCTCTGGCTTTGGTGATTCGCGATCGCTTGATGGAGCGCTGGACTCAGACTCGATATGCATATGATAACAGTGGTTGCAAACGAACCTATTATCTTTCCATGGAATTTCTGATGGGACGCGCCTTGGGAAATGCGGTGTTGAACCTTGGTATCGAAGATGAGCTCACCAAAACCTTATCGAATATTTGTCTGGAGATGGAAGAGCTGGCTGATATGGAACCGGATGCCGGTTTGGGTAATGGCGGTTTGGGGCGCCTTGCCGCTTGCTTTTTAGATAGTTGTGCAACCTTGCAATTGCCGGTACAGGGTTATGGGATCCGTTACGAATATGGAATGTTCCGGCAGCATATTGTCGATGGTTATCAGGTCGAGGAACCCGATCACTGGCTGGGGGCCGAAAATTGTTGGGAGGTTAAGCGCCCTGAATATAGCCAACGAATAAAGTTTGGTGGCCATAGTGAATTTATTGCCGATGTTACGGGAAGGCGCCGGGTGCGTTGGGTCAATACCCGCGATGTTCTGGCGGTCCCCTATGATGTTCCAATCCCCGGTTATCGGAATGGGACAGTCAATACCCTGCGTTTGTGGAAAGCGGTGGCGACTGAAGAGTTTGACCTGGATGAGTTTAACTCCGGTGATTATACCGGGTCGGTGGCCGCCAAGAATGAAGCAGAACAAATTACGATGGTTCTTTATCCCAATGATTCCAGCGAGAATGGCAAAGAGTTGCGTTTGCGGCAACAGTATTTTCTTGCCTCAGCCAGTCTGCAGGATGTCATGAACCGCTGGCTTATTACCGAGCAGGCCGATTTGAGTCAATTTGCTGAAAAAAATTGTTTTCAACTCAATGACACTCACCCCAGTTGTGCGGTCGCGGAATTGATGCGTCTGCTGATGGACGAACAGAGTTTAGGCTGGAATGAGGCTTGGGAGATAACTCGGTCAACGATGGCGTATACGAATCATACTCTTCTGCCGGAAGCATTGGAACGGTGGCCGGTACGGATGTTTCAGCTGTTATTACCGCGGTTGCTGGAAATTATCTATGAAATCAATGCCCGGTTTTTAAAGCAGGTGGCAGAAAGGTGGCCAGGGGATATAGAGCGGCAGCGACGAATGTCGATAATTGAGGAAGGACCGGAGCCACAGGTGCGGATGGCTTATCTGGCCATTGTGGGGAGTTTTTCTGTCAACGGAGTTGCGGAGCTCCATTCTCAATTGTTGCAGGAAGGGCTGTTCCGAGATTTTTACGAGCTTTGGCCGGAAAAATTCAACAATAAAACCAATGGAGTGACCCAGCGGCGATGGCTGGCCTATTCCAACCCGGAGTTGAGCCGTTTAATCAGTGAGAAAATCGGCCACGAGTGGGTCACAGATCTTGGGCAGCTGAGCCGCTTGAGATCATTGGCTGATGATCCGGAATTTCAGCATCGGTGGCAGCAGGTGAAAGAATATAACAAGCAACGTCTGGCCGAACTGGTCAGAGCCGATTGTGGTGTCGATTTCCATCCTCAAGCTTTATTTGACGTCCAAGTGAAACGTATTCACGAATATAAGCGGCAATTGCTGAATATTCTACACGTTATCCATCTGTATGATCGGATTAAACGGGGTGATAATGGGGCCTCGGTTCCACGTTGCGTGTTGTTTGGTGGCAAGGCCGCCCCTGGTTACGCCATGGCCAAGCTGATTATCAAGCTGATCAACAATGTTGCTACTTTGGTCAATAATGATCCGGCGATTGGAGATCAGCTCAAGGTGGCTTTTTTGCCAAACTTCAGAGTTTCAGCAATGGAAGTTATTTGTTCCGGTGCAGATTTGTCGGAACAGATCTCGACCGCCGGGAAGGAAGCATCGGGAACCGGTAATATGAAATTTATGCTCAATGGGGCATTAACGATCGGGACTCTGGATGGTGCAAACATTGAGATTCGTGAGGAGGTTGGTGAAGAGAACTTTTACCTCTTCGGATTAACGACAGAAGAGGCGGAAAAGCAACGTCAAAATTACGATCCACAGACGATTATTGCTGCAAATGACGATTTAATGCGGGTTATGCAACTATTACAAAGTGGTCACTTTAATCAGTTTGAGGCCGGGATATTTGATCCAATTATTGAAGCAATCAGAAGCCCACATGATCCATGGCTGGTTGCTGCCGATTTTGCCAGCTATGTTGCCGTACAAAAACAGGTAGCACAGGCCTACCAGGATCAGCGGCAATGGAATCGGATGAGTATTCTCAATACCGCCGCAGGGGGGAAGTTTTCTACTGATCGTACTATGCACGATTACAATGAGCAGATTTGGCAGTTGCCCCAGGTCCCGGCCCTTACTGTCCCTCGGGATCTTTCAGATGGGGCTGCCGATTGAAGCGGCAGGGCTTGGGGGGGCAACCGGTCTCTCTATGCGACGCATGATACTAAAGGGAGACAACCTGATTTCTCCCTGCGTTTTTGGCTTTGTAGAGAGCATCGTCAGCGCGTTTCAGTAATGAATCGATTGATATATCATCAGCTGAGTGCATCGTGAACCCCAGACTGATCGTAACGCTGACCTGTTCTTGGGCGGTGCGAATTTTAAGTTTTGCAATTTGTTTGATGAGCCGCTTGCAAATTTCTAACGTAAATTTTTTATCGGTATCGACTAAGATTGCGGCAAATTCCTCCCCCCCGAAACGACCAAAAATATCTGTCGCCCTTAACTCTTGCTGGCAACAATCGACCAGTCGTTTCAGAACTTCATCTCCGATACCATGTCCGTAATTGTCATTAACCATTTTGAAGTGATCGATATCAAGCATAATAACAGCCATCTGGGAACCGGAGCGACGGCTCCGTTTCAATTCTGTCGTTGCCTGGTCAATAAAGTGTCTGCGGTTGCTGGCTCCGGTCAGTGGATCTGTGGTCGCCATCTGCAATAATTCTTCCTCCATCCTTTTGCGCGTGGTGATGTCGCGGACGGTAGAAAAGATCTGTTGTTGTTCCAGATCGGGGTAGGAGCTCCAGGCCAGCCATTTGATCGAACCGTTTTTACTCAGGCATCTGTTTTCAAACCCAATGATACTTTCGCCCTGCAATAACCGTTCAGAAATTGCGAGATTGCTGTCCCGGTCTTCAGGGATGGCAATGTCCATCCAGGTTTTTTCTTTGAGCTCGTCTATTGACCAACCCAGGGTTCTCGTCCATGCAGGATTCAGATCTTTAAAATGGCCATCAAAACCAAATACGCAGAACATATCGAGGGAGACTTCAAAAATTCGCTGGCGATCACTTTCGGCCTGAATCAGGTCAGTATTGTCTCGTACGTTGATTGCAATGTACTTTGGTTTTAAATCCTGGCTATGGACTGGATGGTAGGGAATAGATAAGAAACGTTGCCCTTGATTGGGTAGCGACATCCAAGTGTCAAAGTAGACGATTTCCCCCGAAAATGCTTTTTTAAGGTGCGGTTCCGAATATTGTCTGAAGTGCTTCTCCCCCATCAGTGAGCGCAGGTTGGTGCCTAACAGATTTTCACGTTTTCTCTTGAACGCCGCCAGGTAGGCGTCATTGACGATTCGGTAGTTAAAATCTCTATCGATGAGCGCGACGAGATTCGGCGTTGACGCAATAATCTTTTCGTGGTGTCGCAGTTCTTCTTGAAGTTGATGAATCTTGGTGATGTCGCGGGCAAAAACGGAAACCCCGATGATTTCGTCGTCATTCTTTTTGACCGGTTGGACGGTTACGGCGTATTCCTTTTTATTGGTCCCGGTGTGATTCAAATGGAGAGTTTTGCCACGCAGGGCAGATTCAAAAACCTGATCGTAATAATCAGCCTGTTTTTCGGGAAGGAAGTCAGTTGAAAACATGCCGGGCTCGATTTTAATTCCCTGCTCTTTAAATTCAGAAATGGTTGCTTTATTAGCCAACAGTATCTGCTTATTGCGATCGACGAACCAGATGATATCTTCTGTGCTGTTGATCAGTGACAGGAGGTTGCTGATGTTATCCTGAAGAGTGGTTTGAGACCGGTGTTCTCGATCTTCCGGTTGGTTCAGGGTATGTAGGGTTGCTTCGAGTTGAGCAATCTTTTCATTTGCCTGGGAAAGTTGTGTCTGTAGCGTCTGGATTGTCGACAATTTTTCACCCATGATTCCCTCCATCCTCAGGCCTATTAAAATAAATGTAACGGGCGACTCGCAGCCCGTTTCCCTCAGTGACGGTGACAGTCCGTCCCTGTGTAACCGTGAGAGACATAGGAGGCCAACATCAGGATTATCACTCCGGGTAGCACCTCCCCGTCGCACCCATCGAACGGGGTTGCCGGAGGTAAGTAACTCGCTACGTCGTGAGGCGGGCGGGAGAAG
>LLYT01000030.1 GCA_002049545.1 Deltaproteobacteria bacterium tcs-42
AAATCAAGGACTTAGAAACCAGCCCTCGATTTTGGTCGCCCGTCCATGGGCTCCACAGGCTGTTTTTCAACAGCCTGTTAAACAGGTAATTTCAGGAGTCTACATGTTACGCACTACTTTTTTGATGATATCGATCCTTGTTCTACTGATCTGCTCTTCTGTTTTTGCTCAAGACAAGGCCCCCGAGAAACAGCAGGGGCCTCCTCCAATGTTAGTGGAAATTGTGCAAATCACCCAAGGTGAGTCCGAACCGAAGGTTGAACGCATTGGTACGATTCGTTATGCTCGCGCCTCCCAAGTCGCTTCTGAGCTCTCAGGTCTGGTCGAAAAGATATATTTTACTGAAGGGGATCGAGTCAAAAAGGGACAGACATTAGTTCAATTGCGTAACGACTTGTTGAAAAAATCTATCGAAGGGACCAAAGCCAGTCATGAACAAATTCAGGTGGAACAAGAACATGCAAACAAAAGCCTTGAACGGATAAAGGCACTTTTCACCGAAAAATCGGTATCCGAATCGGTCTATGACGACAGTTTTTATAAAGTCCTTGGCCTGGAAAAGCGCGCTGCAACCATCAAAGCCAGTTATGATAAACAGCTTCTTGAATTGAAAAAAACCACGATCACTGCCCCCTTCGGTGGATTAGTACAAGAAAAAACAACTGAACTGGGTGAGTGGATTTCAACCGGGGGGCAAGTGGCCCTGATTGCCGACAATCGAGAACTGGAAGTCCATATCGATGTCCCTCAACAGCAACTTCCTTACCTCGAACAGGGGCGAAAAATATCCATCCGCTGTGCCGGTCAACAGTATCCGGGTGAATTTGCCTATGTTATCCCGCAAGGGGATATTGCGACGCGGACCTTTACCATCAAATTACGGTTGAATGATGCAGACAACCTGATTGAGGGGATGGAAGCTTATGCTCAATTACCCAATGGATTAAAACAACAAAGCTTACTGGTGCCGCGTGACGCTGTTATCAAAAAGTCTGGACAGGATGTGCTGTTTATCGCCACCGCTGGAAAAGCACAAATGATCCCGATCCAGACCAGCGGCTACCAGGAAGGAGAAATTGCCATCAGTGGGTCCGGCCTGAGCGCAGGAATGAAGGTTGTGGTCAAAGGAAACGAACGCATTCGTGATGGCCAAGCCATCCGCTTCAACCAATAGGCTTCCACATGGATATCATTCGCTTTTCTATCCTTAAGCCAGTCACAGTTCTGGCTGCAACGATTATGGTACTGATGTTTGGCATCATCAGCCTGAACCGTCTCCCTTATCAACTCAGTCCTACCGTAATCGAACCGGAAATCCAGATCAAAACAACCTGGCGTGGAGCAACCCCTTACGAAGTTGAGCGCGAAATCATTGAAGAGCAGGAAAACACCCTGAAAGGGCTTCCCGATCTGATTGAGATGGAGAGCGAAGCCCGTAACAGCCGGGGCAGCGTAACGCTGCGATTCAAGGTTGGTACCAGCGTCGAAGAAGCGTTGCTCCGGGTTTCGAACAAGATCAACGAAGTCCCATCCTATCCGTCCGGAGTTGACAACCCGGTGGTCAATGCTTCAGGGGCAACGGCCTCTCCCGTTATCTGGATGATTTTAAAAACCACTGAAGGCAATGAACGCCCGGTACAAAGTTATCGAACCTTTTTTGAAGATGAGATTCGCCAGCATATCGAACGAGTCAAAGGGGTTTCTGATCTCTTTATTGGCAGCGGAACTGAAGAAGAGATGCACGTTGTCATCAAAGCAGAAAAGCTTGCTGCTTACAATCTGACCATCAATGATGTCGTTGCTGCAATCCAGGGTGAAAACATCAATATGTCTGCTGGAACCATCGGTGTTGGTCGGCGCGATTTCAGGGTTCGAACCACCGGGGAGTTCAACAGTCCCGCTGAAGTCAATCAGGTGGTACTACGATCCACTGGCCAGCAACGGATAAAACTCGCTGATGTGGCCGAAATCACCCCCTCTTTTGCCAAGAAAAGATCGGTGGTTCTCCATAACGGAATTCCGGGAATCGCCATTGGGGTACGGCCAGAGACGGGAACCAACATTCTCGAAATGACCAACCTGGTTGAGGAACGTTACAACTGGCTGAACAAAGCCAAACTGGCTCCAGAAGAATTGAAGTTAGCCTGGGTCTACGATCAACGTTTTTACATCAATGGCGCAATCAATCAGATTAAACTCAATATCATGATCGGTGGGGTGCTGGCCGTCGGGGCACTCCTGTTATTTCTCCGCAGTTTGCGCTCAACAATTGTCGTCGCGACAGCCATACCGATCAGTATTTTTGGCACTTTTATCTTTCTTGATCTGCTGGGGCGAAACCTGAATGTCGTGAGTCTTGCCGGGATTGCATTCGCCGTTGGTATGCTGGTCGATAATGCTATCGTCGTTATAGAAAATATTGATCGTCACCGGCAAATGGGCAAAGATGCTTACACCGCCTCCCTGGATGGGACCAAAGAGGTTTGGGGTGCGGTTCTCGCTTCAACGATTACAACAATCGCCGTTTTTCTACCTGTAGTCTTTATCCAGGAAGAAGCGGGACAATTATTCCGCGATATTGCTATTGCCATTGTTGCCGCCGTCTCCCTCAGCCTGTTCGTCTCCATCTCTGTCATTCCGATGTTTTCCAACAAATTATTCAATCGGAAAGCGAAAAAAACCATCATACGTCTCCCTTTGATCGACTCGACCGGTCGGGGCTTTGCCTCGTTTATCATGAAGTTAGTCGAATGGACGATCCGTAATTGGCTGACCCGTTTGGCGACGTTGACCCTCCTGATCAGTCTGGCCGCATCCTGCGTATGGCTTCTGACCCCTAAAATGGAATATTTGCCTCATGGTAACCGGAATTTTGTCCTCAGCATTCTGGTTCCCCCACCGGGATTATCGACCGCTGAACGGGCTGATATCGGCCAGCGCTTTTTCACAATGGCCTCCCCCCACATTGGTCAAAACAAGGATGGGTTGCCGTCGATCAAGAATATGTTTTATGTCGGCTCTGAAGGATTTATGATTTCGGGAGCCATGAGCGAAGATTGGGAGCGAGCAGCAGAACTGCTTCCGTTTTACAACCGGATCATCTACAGCATTCCCGGAATGTATGGCGTCAGCCTCCAACCAGGGGTCTTTGAATCGGGGATTGGTGAAGGGCGGGCCATCAAGCTCAATGTCAGTGGCAACGACCTCAACCAGATCGTTGCAGCCGCCGGAACCATGTTTGGCATGATTCGCGGCCAACTGGAAGGAACCCAAATTCGACCCGTTCCGTCAATTGAACTGACTTATCCGGAAACCCGGATCTTACCGAACCGTGATCGTCTGAAAGCAAACGGCATGTCAACCCGTGATCTGGGAATTGCTCTCGACGTGCTGATGGACGGGCGCGTCATCGGAGACTACAAACAGGAAGGGAAGAAAAAGATTGATCTGATCTTGAAAGCTGCAGATCAGGATATACCGACACCTCAGGCCCTCTATCAGGCCGCCCTGGCCACCCCGCAGGGTAAAGTTGTTCCGGTTTCATCCCTGTCCACCCTGCAACAGACCACCGGCATGGCGTTGATCCGTCACCTTGAACGGGCCCGAACAGTCACCCTGCAGATCACTCCACCCAAGTCGATGCCACTCCAGATTGCCATGGAAACGATCGAACAACAAATCATTCCTCAGGTACGCGGTATGGGATTACTGGATGGACTCCAGGTCGATATCAGTGGCGCAGCAGACAAGCTGGTTGAAACCCGGCGGATACTACAGTGGAATTTCTTACTCGCAATATTGATTGCCTATCTGCTGATGGCATCTTTGTTTGGAAACTTCATCTATCCACTGATTATTATGCTGACCGTTCCATTAGCCGGAGCCGGTGGTTTTCTGGGGCTAAAACTGTTGAATGTTTTCATCGTCCCGCAACCGATGGATGTTCTGACCATGCTCGGTTTTGTTATTCTGATTGGCATCGTGGTCAACAACGCAATCCTGATTGTTCACCAGTCTTTGAATAATTTCCATAGCGGTGGCATGGACTACAAAGAGGCCGTTTTAGAAGCGACCCGCAGTCGCTTACGGCCGATCTACATGAGCGCAACGACAAGTATTTTTGGTATGCTCCCACTCGTGCTGATCCCCGGTCCGGGGTCGGAACTTTATCGCGGGCTGGGAAGTGTCATTGTCGGCGGGCTGGGCGTTTCCTCAGTTTTTACTATCTTTGTCATCCCGGCAATCCTGATTTTTGTCATCCGTATGGAAAAACACAAAACAATTCAAGAGGGAAAATCATGAGATTTTTTTTCCTGCTCATTTTAGGTAGCCTGTCGGTTCTTCCAACCACAACCTCGGCTCTGCTTCTCGATGAAGCGATCCAGGCCGCCCTGCAAAATCATCAGCAAATTGAGCTTTTCCGCGCTGGAACTGCACGGGCAAACTCCTTTGCCGATGCGGAAAAATCCCGATTCATGCCGAGTGTCGACCTCCATTACAACTACATTAATCGTGATCGTGACCCGTTTCAACTCGGCGATGAAAGTTCAACGGTTGCCATCATCGGATCTCTGAATCTGTTCAACGGATTGCAAACTCAGCATAACTATAAAGCGGCAGAACATCGCGCTCGGGCCGCTGAATACCAGCTTAAAAGCAGCATCGCCGATATCATCCTCGCAACCCGACAGTCCTATATTGAGATTCTGCGAGCAGACCGCTCAGTTGAAACGGCCAGAGAGGGTGTCGAGCTGTTGAAACGACAATTGCATGATGCCGAACTGCAATTTGAGTACGGACTGATTGCACGTAACGACCTGCTACGTGTCGAAGTGGAACTTTCAAGTGCCCGCCAACAACTGTTAACAACTGAGGGGCAATTTAAAATTGCCAGACGAAAGCTCGAAAGAACCACCGGCTTACAATTACGCGATGAACATTTCGTTGAACAAGGGCTTCAGGAATTCAAAGTTGGAAATAGCGATGCTATCGTCAGCTATCGTCAGGAACTGCTGGAAAAACGCAGTGAACTGAACTACCTTCGCGAACAATTACTTGCCAGCAAACGGGATTGTTCTGCCAGCAAAGGGAGTTACCTGCCTCGCATTGATCTATCTCTGGCACATGAAGAATACGGTGACTCGCCGATCCCCGGGGACCTTGCCGATAGTGCTGACAACGATAATAAACTGATGCTGAACGCACGTTGGAATCTCTTTGACGGTTTTGCCCGCCGGAGTGCCGTTGCCGCAGCCAACGCGAGCACAAGAGCCGTTGCTGCCGAACTTCATGACACCGAAGCCGAATTACTACTGCAGTTGGAAACGGTTTTGCACAATGCCCATATCGCAAAAGGGCGCTTGCAGGAAGCTAAAATTGGTGTGCTGCAGGCAGAGGAGAACTACAGAGTCACAGAAAATCTTTTTCAACAACAACAAGCCACGACTGTTGACCTGCTTGATGCACAATTTCTATTAACCCGATCCCGCAATATGGAGATCAACGCTCACTACGATCTTTTTTTAGCATCAGCCGTTCTTGATCGAATTCTGGAGCGCGATACAATTTGACCCGGGAGCTGACCGCACCGTGTTGAATTTATCGGTGTTATTGCAATCGACACAGTCACTTAATAATGCATTTTCAACGGTAGAGACGGAGAGATCGCTGAGAAAAGCATAAAACCTTATTCGATGAACCCCAGAAAACTTTTGTTTCGACTCTCTCCACCTCCCCTTTTTTGCGCCTCTGCGTTCAATCTTACCCCGAAGTTGCTCTTCCGAAAATTCGCCCGGAAAGCGTGGGTCACTAATCACCCAAATAGAAATAAAATACCAGCACAACTCACAAATAGCTTGACCGCACAACTACTATCTTTTACGTTAACGTAATCCAAATACAAAACATTGTTTCCTGTTTTTCTCAAGAGTCCCGGAGAATTCTTATGACTTACGAAAACCTGTTGCTAGAAATTGAAAACGGAACAGCTATTGTGACGATTAACCGTCCCAAGGCCATGAACGCACTTAACGAGAGAACCTTGCTCGAATTGCAGAATGCCTTTAGCGGATTTGCTGAAGATGATGCCATTCAGGTCATTATTATCACCGGCAGTGGAGAAAAAGCCTTTGTTGCCGGAGCCGATATCGCTGCAATGCAATCACTGACTGTCCTGGAAGCACGTCAGTTTGCTAAACTTGGCCATCAAGTGATGCGTCACATTGAGGCTTGTCCAAAACCGGTCATAGCCGCTATCAACGGTTTTGCCCTTGGAGGTGGTTGTGAACTCGCCCTTGGATGCGACATCCGCGTGGCTGCTGAAAATGCCCGTTTCGGTCAACCTGAAGTCAACCTTGGTGTCATCCCCGGCTTTGGCGGAACACAGCGTTTAACCCGGCTGATCGGTAAAGGTCGGGCGATGGAACTGATTTTTAGCGGTAGCATGATTGACGCTGCTGAAGCCTATCGCATCGGCTTGGCCAACAAGGTTGTTCCCCATGATCAACTCCTGGCTGTTACAAAAAAGATGGCTTCAACCATCAGCAACAATGGGCCTTTGGCTGTCCGGCTTTCCAAAGAGGCGATACACAATGGTCTGGAGCTCGACCTTGAGCGAGCAAATCAATATGAAGCGGAACTGTTTGGACTCTGTTTTGCCACTGCCGACCAGAAAGAAGGGATGCAGGCATTTCTAGAGAAACGTCAGGCAGAGTTCACTGGAAAATAGGCTAATCACCGACGCTATTCAATAAGGAGAGAATTCCATGCATTTTGACTTAACCGATGAACATAATTTGATGCGCCAGATGGTCCGCGAGTTTGCCGAAAAAGAGCTCATCCCCGGTATTCAGGAACGTGATGAGACAGAACATTTTGATCGCACGGTGATGTTTGATCGACTCGCCGAATTGGGGCTGACCGGCATTGTTTTTCCGGAAAACTATGGTGGTGCTGAAGCCGATTACATCAGCTATGCCATTGCCGTTGAAGAACTCTCCAGAGTTTGCGCCTCCACCGGAGTGACTCTTTCGGCTCACCTCTCTCTTGGCGCCAACCCAATCTGCCAATTTGGCACCGAGGAACAAAAGCAGAAATATCTGCGCCCTCTGGCTGAAGGGGACAAATTGGGAGCCTTTGCTTTGACTGAGAATTCCGCCGGATCGGATGCCGGTGGGACAAAAGCCACAGCGACACGTGATGGTGACGAGTGGATTTTAAATGGTAGTAAAATCTTCACTACCAACGGTGGTGATGCCGACACCTATATTGTCTTTGCCCGCAGCGACAAGGATGCCCAGAAACACCACGGTATCAGTGCCTATATTGTTGAAAAAGATACCCCCGGCTTCAGCTTTGGCAAAAAAGAATCGAAACTTGGGATCCGGGCCTCTTCAACACGGGAACTGGTTTTTGAAAACTGCAGAATCCCGGCGGAAAACCTGCTTGGCAACGAAAATGATGGGTTCAAAGTGGGGATGATCACTTTGGATGGTGGACGTATCGGAATTGCTGCGCAAGCTCTAGGAATCGCTCAGGGAGCTTTCGACGCAGCAATCGAATATGTGAAAGAACGAACTCAGTTCAATAAACCACTCAGCGCTTTTCAGGGACTTCAATTCAAGATCGCCGACATGGCAACCCAGATTGAAGCAGCACGCCTGCTGGTTTACCAGTCAGCTCATAAAGCGAGTGCCAAACAGCCATTTGGCAAAGAATCGGCGATGGCCAAAATGTATGCTTCTGATGTTGCCATGCAGGTCACAAATGAAGCTGTCCAGCTATTTGGTGGTTACGGTTTTACTCGTGATTTCCCGGTGGAGCGTATGTTCCGCGATGCTAAAATCACGCAGATTTATGAAGGGACCAACGAAATTCAGCGCATCGTTATCAGCTCAACCCTGTTACGTTAACGCTTGCATTTAGTCCAGGTCCTTCGAATCTCCCCCAGCCCTTCTTTTCCAAAGAGGGGAGTTTTCAGCCTCCCCCTTTTTCAAAGGGGGATTGAGGGGGATTTTCACATCAGCACGGTAATATGTGGTCCTCTTCTCTCTCATCCCTATTCCCAATTCATTTTACTGGACAGAACAAAGCAAAACGTTTTTACTCTCCGTAGTCAACAATCTAATGGAGAACGACATGTTTCAGAAAAAATCGACACATGGATACAAAGCGGCAATCGACAAGATTGAAATGAAGACTCTCGTCCATGGTGAAAAAACGCTACTGGTTGAATTCCAGATGAAGAAAGGGGCCGTCCTCCCCCGCCATAGCCACCCCCATGAACAAACCGGTTATCTTGTTTCTGGCGGCATGGATTTGACCATCGGCAATAAAGTTGTCAATGTCGAACCAGGAGACAGCTGGTGTATCCCCGGAGATATTGAACATAATGCAGTGATTCTGGAGGACACGGTGGCCATAGAAGTTTTCTCCCCAGTCAGAGACGATTATCTCTCTTAACAGGCCCTCAAAAATGGCAAAAATTTACAGTTACCGCTTTACAATTCCAACCGAAGCCAACGATGAAAACGGTCATGTCAATAATGTTGCTTATGTCCAATGGATGCAGGATGTTGCCACCATGCATTCTGACATCCAGGGTTGCACTCGTGAACTCTACCATCGTCTCGGTAGCAGCTGGATCGCCCGTTCTCATCATATCGAATATCTCAGACCGGCATTTGCCGGTGATGAAATTGAAATACAAACCTGGGTCTGCAATTTGAAGCGCGTCAGTTCGCTCCGTCGCTACCGTTTTTTGAATGGAGAGACTCGGTCAGTTCTGGCTCGGGCTGAAACCGACTGGGTCTACGTCAATGCGGAGAGCGGACGACCACGTAAAATTGACACGGAAGTCAGTGAAGCATTTGTTCTCGTCCCTCCGGAGGAAGAGCCATGACCCGGTCATCAGTCTTGACATTGGCATTTGCAGCGTTGCTTAGTTTCGCTCATAAAGGGACAAGAAACGATGGATAAAGTAAATATTGAAAATAAGTTTTCCCAGTTCGACGGTCATTGGCAACCCAAAATTGTCGGTGAACTGAATGGTCAGTACATCAAACTGGCCAGGCTGAAGGGGGAGTTTGTCTGGCATCAGCACGAGACTGAAGATGAAATGTTCATGGTCATCAAAGGGCAACTGCTGATCAAATTGCGGGATCGTGATGTTATCCTCAATCCTGGCGAATTTTTCATCATTCCACGTGGGATTGAGCATATTCCGGTTGCGGAAGAAGAAGTTCAGGTCATGCTCTTTGAACCAAAATCGGTTATCAATACCGGGGACGTCCAGAATGAACGAACCCTGGACTCCGCAGAATTCCTCTAAACATCGCCAATCTGCAGCAGATAGAAAAGGCAGGGTCTCTCCCCTGCCTCAGTTTCTCAATTCATTGCCACGCTGCGATTTAAATTTATCATTTCACCTTGATCTCAATGGCCTTCGGCTTTTTGGCTTCGGTCTTTGGTATCGACAGAGTCAACAACCCATCCTTGAAGACAGCCTCAATCTTTTCTTCGTCCACATTTTCCGGCAACGTAAAACTCCGGCTGAAACTGCCATAGTAACGTTCAATACGATGGAACTTTTTCCCTTTCTCCTCTGTCTCCTGCTTGTTCTCACCGCTGATATTCAGCACATGATCCTCTAAACTGATTTTGACATCTTCACGCTTAATTCCAGGCACCTCGACTTTAACATCAAAGCTGTCATCTGTCTCACTGATGTCGGCTCGAGGGGCCCAATCTGCTCCTTTCACGTTCAGATCCCGACCACCACGAAACGGCCAATCCCGCGATCTTGAGTAAGGATCCAACATCCCTTCCATCTCCCTAAAAGGGTCCCACTTAGCCAATTTCATAGCTATCCTCCTGTTTCTGAATACGGGGCAGTGATCGTCTGACGAATCGCCCGTATTCAATCCGCCAAACAGAATATCCCCCTTTATTCAATAATATCTCTGCCGTTCTGAATTTCAACTATTCACCTAAAATTATTGGCATAAAATCCTTATAAAACAACATCTTATCATTTATAGATTCCATGTAGATTCTCTTTGCCCAGCGATTATGTTAGATTATTCAGGTTTCAAAAATTGCTGAAATCACGCCCACTTCCACAGGAGACAACTGATGAGTTATCTATTTTCACCATTGAAGCTTCGTGGCCTCACTATCCCCAATCGCATTTTCGTTTCACCAATGTGCCAGTACTCCAGTCCGGACGGGAAAGCCAACGATTGGCATTTTGTACACTATGGCGGTCGTGCCGTCGGCGGAGCGGGGTTAGTCATAACCGAAGCGATTGCAATTGCTCCTGAAGGAAGGATCAGTCCGGACGATCTTGGCATCTGGAGTGAAGACCATGGTCAATCATTATCGTCCTGCGCCAACTTTATTCAAAAACAGGGCTCTGTGGCAGGGATTCAACTTGCTCATGCCGGCAGAAAAGCTGCGACAGAAACACCATGGCTTGGCGGCAAAGCGTTGAGCCAGGACCAAAGCGGTTGGCCAACATTGGCACCCAGTCCTATCCCCTTCTCAGCTGGTCACCAGACTCCTGGAGAGGCTTTTACAGATGATCTGGATGAAATTACCCATCAATTTGCAGTTGCAACCAGAAGAGCTTTTGCGGCCGGTTTTCAAGTTGTCGAGTTGCATGCCGCCCATGGTTACCTGTTGCATCAATTCCTTTCGCCGTTAAGTAACGTCAGAAACGATGAATTTGGCGGATCGTTAGAAAACCGCATGCGCTTTCCGTTGCGTGTCGCCCAAACTGTGCGCGAGAATTGGCCAGAGAGTTTGCCGATGTTTGTCCGTATTTCTGCAACCGATTGGGTTACGGGTGGCTGGGATCTGGAACAAGCGGTAGCGTTCTGCCGAGAGCTTAAACAGCTGGGGGTAGATCTGATTGATTGTTCGTCAGGAGGGCTTGTCCCTGATGCCGTAATCCCAACCGGATCTGGCTTCCAAACACCCTTTGCGACCGAAATTAAAAATAAACTGGAAATGGCAACCGGTGCGGTAGGCTTGATCACTGAGGCAACACAAGCGGAACAGATTATTGCGACAGGGCTTGCCGATGCGGTGTTGTTAGGACGTGAACTGTTACGTAACCCCTACTGGCCTTTACATGCAGCACGCGAACTGGGAGCTGATTTTCACTGGCCAGTCCAATATGAGAGAGCCTGAGAGACTATGTGCGCGGTGATCTCACATAGGAGCTCTGCGGGGACAAACTCGCATCTATTTCTGCAAGCTATGATCTCCCACTGACATTTGCTCCGATGGAGACAAATAACCAGCCCCCGCAGAGAATCATGAGTGCCAAACTCAACCAATAGCCATACCAGGAGAAACCGATGTGGCCTGTTTCAGCACGGGTCAATTCGTGATATTTTTTCATGTGTTTATGGACCTGCCAGCGAATTTCAAAAAAACTGATTTTAATTTCTTCAGCAGAAACCCGACGCAGGATCTGAATTGAAAAATAGAAATTCAGGAAGCTGAAACATATTAAAAAAATGAGTGGAATCAGCAGCAATAGAAAGTCCCTTGTGGCTACAATCTGAATGATTATTGGGGATGTTGCTCGGATTGAATCAGCAAACCGGTGAGCTGATCAATTTTTTCCGTCAATTGTCGATTCTGCTCTTTCAACTGCTCAAGTTCATCAGTCCGCTGTTTTTCAGCTTCACGTAATTTTTTATTTTGTCCTTTACGCAGGTCCAGTTCCCGGGAATAGAGAATGATTGTTTCCGCCCTGGAAGCCCAGACACTGTCGGGAAAATCATCCTGAAGCTTCTGCAAACCTTCTATTTTATGGCTCTCCTGAAATTCCTCAAAAGCGAGGCAAAAAGCTTGCTGATCCTGTAGTACTGCCTGCTTCGGCGATGAGAACAATGCCGTACAACCGGTCAAAAACAGAGGCATGAGTAAAAGAAAAAAGATCCTCATTCTATTTACGTCTTTCCAACATATAGTTGCTGCCTTCCTGAACCTTCAAATAGTCTTTAACCCTTGCACAATCCTGACTGATTGCCAATCGTGAGGGATATTCATAGTGATCAGAGGGGATAACTGCAATCGAAATGGTCATTAACGGAAAGGTTCGTTTAACCCCATAACGATCTTCACCAGCAATAGAACCAATTTTCAGATCTTCGGCACTGTAAAAAGATGGCACCAACTCGGTAAAGGCATCGATAATCTTCTGTGCCAGGAGTTCACCTGATTCCAGGCTGCTGACGATCACATAATCGTCACCACCAATATGCCCAACCAGATCCTGAGCACTTCCATACTCACCAACAACCTGCTTCAGCAAGTCACCGACCCTGGCCAGCACATCACTCCCAGCCTTATATCCATAGCGATCGCTGTAAACTTTGAAATTATCCAGATCAATATAGAGATGGGCAAATTGCTCATGCCGGCCGATTCTCACTTCAATTTCACGGTCAATCGCAAGATTTCCGGGCAACAGTGTCAGCGGATTAGCATCCAGGTGCAGCTGCTCCAGCTCACTCAGTTTTTCACCCATCTGGGCAAAATCATTGGCCAGTTGAGCAAACTCATCGTCACCTGACAGTTCTGGCTGGTGATCAAACCGTCCGGCAGATATCCTCTGCGTCGCCTTTTTAAGCTCTTTGACCGAACGGTGGACACTTAAAATCACCGTCAAGGAGGCTGGTGCAGAGAGGATGATGCCGATCAAAGTCAGCAATACAGTCATCTGGAAAGCATGCCCGGTATGTTCTGACAGCTGGGCTAGCCCGGTATTGATATTCTGCTGTTGCTGTTGTCTGAAATCAGCCAGATAATCGAGTATTTGAATCCGTAACGGGACTGTAACGTCATTGGAAATTTTCTGCGCCTCAACCCAGTTTTTCCACAACAATGCCTCAGATAATTGTTTGTCAGCCTGACGGTAGTTCTCAACAAGGGTGATTAAAGGTGTGAGCTGTGCAGAGAAGGAGGGCTGTTTCAAAGCCAGCACATAACGGGTCAATTCTTTATTACGATTAATCCGCAAATCACGCAACGCCGGGTCACGTAAAATCAATAATTGTTTTTCGATATTCTCTTGTGCCAGAAGATTTTGCTGCAGGTCACGAACCAGCTCAAACATACGGAATTCAACATTGACCAGACGCTCCGTATTCAGAGTCTGCTGGTGCATACGTGAAAGAGCAAAACCGACAGCTAAAAGGCTGAAGAGGACAACGACCAGATAACCGATAATGATTTTTTTAGTGACTGTCGAAAACAGGCTGCGCATAGAAACCATCCGCTCCGTGAGTTGGAGGGTTTATATAATACTACAACAACAATTTCTATGGGTCATTCAATCTCGCAGTTATTCTAGCCGCAAACCACTATAATAAGAGCCTCGGAGGGCGTTTATTGCTGAGATGACAGACAAGCTATATTCCCAGATAAGCTTTTCTGACATCATCATTCGCCAGCAGATTATCAGCAGAATCGACCAGGGTAATACGACCGTTTTCCATAACATAGCCACGGTCGGCCAACTTCAGTGCCTGGTTGGCATTTTGTTCTACCAGAAAGATCGTTGTATTATTCTCTTGATTGATCTTGCGAACGATTTCAAAAATCTGCTTGATAATCAATGGAGCAAGTCCAAGTGAAGGCTCATCGAGCAGCAACACCCGGGGTCGCGCCATGAGGGCCCGGGATATGGCGAGCATCTGCTGCTCTCCCCCGGACAGGGTGCCACCTAACTGATTGCGCCGATTTTCCAGAATTGGGAACAGGGTCATGACATAGTTCATATCCTGCTGGATCAGGCGTTTATTTTTGCGCAGATAGGCACCCATCTCCAGATTTTCCTGAACCGTCAGATCGGGAAATATCCGCCGACCTTCGGGAACCTGAATGATCCCTTTCTGCACCAGCTTATCCGCAGCAACGCCACGGATGGAATCGCCATCAAAAATGATCTCGCCTGAACGCGGCGGAGTGATACCGCAGATCGACATCAAGGTGGTGGTTTTCCCGGCACCATTAGCACCGATCAGGGCAACTATCTCCCCCTCCTTAATTTCGATTGTAACATCTTTCAATGCCTGGATATTGCCATAATAGGTTTTGATATTGTTAATTTTAAGCATCAGCTTCTTCCCCCAGGTACGCTTCTATGACCTTCGGATTGTCCTTTATCTGCTGAGGAGAACCTTCTGCGATCTTCTTGCCGTATTCCATAACGTAGACAGGATCAGAAATATTCATAACCAGTTTCATATCGTGTTCAATCAACAGGATGGCGATTTTTTCCTCGGTACTGATTTTAACAATCAACTGATCCAGAGCAGAAGTTTCCTGGGGATTCATGCCTGCTGCCGGCTCATCCAAAAGCAACAACAGGGGGTCTGTTGCCATTGCCCGGGCAATCTCCAATCGGCGCTGCGCCCCGTAGGGAAGGTTTTTGGCAAATTCATTGGCAGAATCTCCCAGACCAACCTTCTCCAGCAGTTGATAACTCGATTCAACGATCTGCTGTTCCTCTTCCCTAAACGTTTTGCCGCGGAGAATCGCGTGGAATATGCCTGCCTTGGTACGGCAGTGGCGCCCGATCATGACATTTTCCAAAACCGTCATCCCCTGAAACAGCCGTATATTTTGAAACGTCCGCGCCAGCCCCATTTCAGTCACTTTATTGGGCTTCAAACCATTCAACCGACGGGTTTTCTGCTCCTTCGGATGTAACAGGATATCTCCGCGGGTCGGGTTATAGATCCCGGTCACGCAGTTGAAGAAAGTGGTTTTACCAGCACCGTTAGGACCGATCAACGCGGCGATTTCGCCTTCGTGAACATCCAGTGAGACACTGTCAACAGCGCGCAGACCACCAAAATCCATGGTCAGCCCTTTAACTTCCAGTAGCTTGTGTTTATTTTCAGCCATTGTCGATTTCTTCCTTCGCCCCTTTATATAGATACGTCTGACGGAGACCGCTGATCAGTCCCTGGGGACGGAAAATCATCATCAATGTCATTGATGCGCCGAAAATCAACATCCGATATTCGGAAAAAGCACGCATATACTCCGGCAGCAGAATCAGGATAAATGCTCCGAGAATCACCCCGAGTATCGACCCCATGCCGCCGAGGACAACGATCGAAAGGATAATTGCCGACTCCATAAAGGTAAAACTGGCGGGATTGATAAAGGTTGTCTTAGAGGCAAACACCACCCCGATCATCCCGGCCCAAAAGGCTCCTAGTGCGTAGGCGGACAACTTGGTCCGCGCCATATCGATCCCCATGGCGATACAGGCAACTTCATCCTCGCGCAGCGCCATCCAGGCACGACCGACACGGCTGTTTTTAAGTCGATTGGTGACGATGATCGTGAAGACGACCAGCGCAATCATAATGTAGTAGATGTAGATCGTATGATTGGCCAGACTCAGATCGAGACCGAACAGACCCGGCTTATCAATATTGGCAATACCGCTGGGACCAAAGGTTAATGAGCCCCAGTTTTCCAGAACCACCTTGAGAATCATGCCGAAACCCAGGGTCACAATTGCCAGATAATCACCGCGCAGACGCAGGATCGGAAAACCGAGAATCACCCCGAAGAGGCAACCCACCATGCCACCAACCGGAAGCATCATCCAGAATCCAACATCGAAATGGTGATTGAGTATCCCAAAGGTATAGGCCCCAATGCCAAAAAAAGCAACGTAGCCAAGATCGAGCATTCCCGCAAGCCCGACGTTGATATTCAAGCCTAACCCAAGCACAACGTAGATCAGTGCCGATATCATGATTGTTGTCTGGTAGGTATCAAAAATCTGCGGATACACCAGAGCAGCAACCAGCAAGACCCCCATCGCCTTGAAGCGCAGAGATTCATTCTCAAGCATGATCTGCAGTTTACTGCGCGTGTCGCCTCCCTCTTCCTCCACCTTTTTTCGCACCTGCTTGCGCGCCAGCATATAACGCCAGAGGTAAGACAGGAGAAAACTGGCAATGGCGACCCAGGCAATGTTCATCCAACGCCATTCAACCAGATCTTCCATGGTGTTGACCCGCACTACCATCAGCGGAAAGGTGAGAAAGACAAACCAGATTGAAACTACAATTGATTGTTTAAATTCCTGCCACATATCCGTCACCTACACTTTCTGTTTCGTGACCTTACCGAGAATTCCGGAAGGTCGCAGGATCAGAATAAGGACCAACAGTCCAAAGGTAAAGACGTCCTCGTAGTCACTTGATATATAGCCGGCCGAAAAGCTTTCGGCCCAACCGAGAACCAGACCACCGAGAACGGCACCGGGTATCGAACCGATACCGCCCAGAACCGCTGCGGTAAAAGCCTTGACCCCGGCGAGAAAACCGATATAAAAATTGACCTGCCCGATATAAGAAGCAACCAGCACTCCGGCTATCGCCGCCAGTGCGGAACCGATAATAAAAGTCATCGAGATAACCCGGTCAACATTCACCCCGACCAGACGCGCCATATTCATATCCTGCTGGGTCGCCCGCATCCCCTTGCCTACCCGGGTTTTTTTAATCAGCAGAGTGAGCAGAATCATCGTCACAACGGTGGTCACCAGGATCACCAGCTCTGGAGAACCGATAATATGAGCCACCGGTTCCATAAATGCAAAATCGGGAATCAGGCGGGGAAACGGCAGATAATCAGCGGTCTGCACCAGAAGGACATAGTTCTGCAAAAATATCGACATGC
Organism: Deltaproteobacteria bacterium tcs-42; assembly: GCA_002049545.1. GTDB lineage: Bacteria > Desulfobacterota > Desulfuromonadia > Desulfuromonadales > Geopsychrobacteraceae > Desulfuromusa. The sequence continues at coordinate 16,726 of LLYT01000030.1, forward strand.
CGATGGCACTGATCAGGGGCGACAGACGTGGTGAACCCCGTAGTGGTCGATAAGCAATCTTTTCCAGCGTATAGCCATAAGCAGCAGCATAGACAATCGCAACTGCACCCGCCAGAATCAGGATAGCGACACCACTTAACCCGTAGATCGTACAAACACCGGCCACAATCAGCGCGACGAAGGCACCGATCATATAAATTTCACCATGGGCAAAATTTATCAGCTGAATAATGCCGTAAACCATCGTGTAACCCAGAGCAATCAGGGCATAGATACTTCCCCGGGTCAAACCACCAAAGAAGAGTTCAAGAAAATAATCCATAATTTATAACCGGACAGATGAAGGGAAATGAAGGATTCCCGATCAGACAAAATTTCAGGGGACCGATAAGAAACCAGTCCCCTGAAAGGGATCAAAAAACTGCATAAACCGAATCAGCAATATCACTGCCGATCAGCCTGTGATCTTTATTTGAGCTCAGTAAAAGCACCATTCTCAACTTTGTACATTGAGAAACCAACACCTTCAGCATCACCTCTGCTGTCGAATTTGACCTTACCAACCGGGGTCTCGACATATTCACTGCGCAGAGCTTTGGTGACTGCGTCATAATCGGTCGAACCAGCTTTTTCAATACCATTCAGCAACGCCAGAGCAGCAGCATAACCTTCCTGGAAGAAAGCGCCCGGCTCAGCACCATATTCTGCTTTGAATTCAGCAGTTGCAGCTGCGTTGAGAGGAATAGTGGAGAGATCACGCGGACCGGTTACGTAGGCACCGTCCGCAGCATCACCAGCAACTTTCAGGAAGCTGTCATCTTTAACGCCGTCATCAGAGATGAAAATGGCCTTGACCCGCTTGCGTGCCATCTGTGATACCAGCTTGGAAGCTTCGGGATGATAGCCACCAAAGATCAATGCTTGAGCTTTATTGCGGCGAACTTTCTGCACAATAGAGCTGTAGTCCATGGCTCCAGGAGTGACCCCTTCGAACAGAACAACTTCAATTTTATCGGATTGATCCAGATATTTTTTGGCGAAGTCAGCAAAACCTTTGCCATAGTCACCCTTGTCGTGCAACACAGCAACCTTTTCTATACCCAGCTGGTTGATGGCAAACTCAACCGCCAGTTTAGCCTGAATGTCATCAGAAGCGATGGTGCGGAAGAAGTTGGGGTAATCACCACTCTGGGTCAGAGCCGGATTTGTTGCCGATGGAGACATAACCGGAATCTTAGCATCTTTATAGATACCAAGTGCAGCTTTGGTCGCACCGGAGCAAATATGGCCGAGAACCACATCAGCACCATCGGAAACCAATTTTGTCGCTGTGTTGGTTGCAATCTCCGGCTTACACTGATCATCCTGGATCAATAGCTCAACCTGCTTGCCAAGAACACCCCCCTTGGCATTGACCTGCTTGACGACCAACTGAGCAGCCTTCATGGCTGGAATACCGTAGGGAGCCAAGTCGCCACTATGGGGACCAGCAACACCAAGCTTAATCGTATCAGCCGCAAAACCGGTCGCGGACAAGCTCAGAGCAAGAGCCAGGGTTGAAATCAAAACAGTCATTTTTTTCATGCGTGTGCCTCCTGAAATAAAGGTTGAGAAAAAAAACATTGGTTTAAAGAGTTGATAGGTATAGTTCAAACTATAAAAGCGGTCAAGAATAAACAACATCTGTGTTTAAACAAACATCAACAGCCAACATAACTGGTACCTTTTGACCATTTTTGGCCAAAAATAGCCGCTCAATGATTAGTGCTCAGAGCTGAATTGTTTTTTCATTTCTGCAATCATTGCAGAAATCTTTGACTGACCCGCCACCAGCCTCGCAAGTCGCTGGAGTTCAACATAATACTTCTCCAGACTTTCGGAATTCAAGTCAGAACCAACCACAGTGAAAGCTTTTTCAACCTGAGTCACCCCGAATTTACCAATATAGTTTCCGGCTATAGTTTTAAAAATTGTCAGGGTGTGCTCTCGCCGTTGCTCACGATTCTGTTCAAGCGATCGAATAGCTGTCTCTTCATTCCTGCTCCGTTCTTCAAGAAGCAACTTACGTGTCCGCTGCCAGATCGGCCCCAAATCCGCAGACTCCATCAGGTCTGCCAGAACGATCTCATCAGCACTGCGGATTTCGAGAAAATCCAACTTTGCATGTGGTAGAAGAGCGACAGAAGTTGCAAGATCGGCCGTTAATTCCAGCTCCGTTCGACCTTCATGAAAAAAACCAAGAGCGTAGCCCTGATCATAAAAAATAAGTGCCGTCTTATCCTCAGCGTAGATTCGCAGGCAAGCTGTCAACCCTTCATTTTGTATATACTCCAGCTGCTTAGCTACGTCAAGACGACTCAAGTCCTGACCTTTCTGCAAATAGCGCCCATGCAAGAGGGCATGAATATTCAACACCAGATCTGTTGATAGACGAAAAATATTTAAAACAGCATTTCCTAAAATTGAAATTTCAAATATCTTTGCTATGGCATCATAAGCAATCAAACGCTCGATTTCATCTTTATCGATAAAGACCGAACTGATCAAATGCCCCTCCTGAAACAGAACCACCCCGGCACCCTGTGGCGCATCAAATCGGAGATAGCCGCTAAAAGCCCCAACTCGTAACTTCCTCATGGCCTCAGGAAGATTGATTCGAGCCGGATTAACTTTCTGTCTGACCGGATTGCCACGTGGCAAAAACATCATGATTCATCGCTCCATACTAATCGCTGTCGAAAACCGGCAAATAGCCCCTTAAACACCGTCAATCCTGTAGCGTTTCCCATTGTAGATACAATTTATCCAATTGTCCTCTCAAACTAGCATGATCAGCACTCACTTGTCGCCACTGTTCCTGATCCTGATATATTTCGGGCTCAGCCATTCGCTGCTCCAGCCCGGCCAGCTGCTCTTCCAGTGTTTCTATCCTAGTCTCTACTTTGGTCAATTCTTTTCGTTGCCTCTGCTCGCGTCGCTGCTGATCCTTGCGTGCAGAGTGAGCCTGAATTCTCGCCTGTTTATCGTCCGATGGTTCAGCAGCAGAGACTTTTTCAACATGCTGTTCAACTCGGTGAGTACTGTGACTTGAATCTCCTGAAGACTGCCTGGTCCGCAAAAAATCTTCGTAGTTTCCGATATAAGATTCAACCTGACCATCACCAACATCCAGAACCCGGGTCGCCAGCGCATCGACAAAATAACGATCATGCGAGACAAAAACAATTGTCCCCTGATATTTCTGCAGTGAGTCAAGCAAGATTTGCTTGGATTGCAAATCAAGGTGGTTTGTCGGCTCATCAAGCAACAGAAGATTGGCTGGTCGAAGTAACAATTTTGCCAGCGCTAATCGATTTCGCTCACCGCCGGAAAGGACCTTGACCGATTTTTCAATATCATCGCCAGAAAAAAGGAAAGCACCCAGGATATTGCGCAATCGGGGAACCATTGCGACGGGGGAATCGGCCATGATTTCGGCATAAACATCTCGCCCGGCGTTCAGTTCATCGGCCTGATTCTGGGCAAAGTAGGCCTGCAGCAGATTATGCCCCTCCACCCTCTCTCCAGACACAGGTTCCTCAACCCCGGCAAGAAGACGCATTAAAGTTGACTTGCCCGCACCATTCGGACCGACAAGGGCAACCCTTTCTCCCTGTTCTATCAGAACGTCGACATGCTGTAGAACTTTGAGATCGCCATAGTGCTGAGAGGCACGGTTCAAATGGACGGCGAATCTTCCCCCTTTGGGGGGCACTGGAAAGGTGAAAGCAATTTTTTTTCGCTGCGGCGGCAACGAGATCCGTTCAATTTTTTCCAATTGCTTGACCCGGCTCTGCACCTGCGATGCCTTGTTGGCTTGGTAACGAAAACGACTGATAAATCCTTCAATCCTGCTGATTTCCTCATCCTGTTGCTGTTTAGCCGCCTTCAACGCAACAATCCGCTCATCCCTCACCTGGATATAGCGGCTGTAGTTTCCGGGATATAAGCTCAAATCACCATTCCAGATTTCGACAATTTTCGAAACAACCTTATCCAGGAAAATGCGATCATGAGATACCAGCACCATTGCATAAGGGTAATTCAACAGATAATCTTCCAGCCAATCCCTGGCGGGCAAATCGAGGTGATTTGTCGGTTCATCCAGCAGCAACAAATTGGGTTTTTGTAGCAGCAATTTTGCCAACGCAATCCGCATCTGCCAGCCACCGGAGAAAGTTTCACAAGGCTTATCAAAATCCTCTGCACTAAAACCAAGACCGTGGAGGACCCGGCCCACCTCAGATTCCATCCGATATCCGCCACGCTGCTCAAACAACTGCTGTAGTTCTGCATAACGTTCCAGCTCAAAAGCCTCAGCGGTTCCCGATAGCTTTTTTTCCAATTGGCGTAATTCAGACTCCATTTGCTGCAAATCAGCCAGGGCACTCTGAGTTTCAACAAACAGCGAACTGCCCAGGTGCGTCAATCCATCCTGCGGCAAATAGCCAAACGTGGTCCCTTTGGCAATCTGCAGAACCCCACCGTCACTCTCAATCAAACCAGCCAGCAGTTTCAGTAGTGTCGACTTTCCAGCACCGTTTTCGCCACAGAGACCAATCCGATCAGTTGGGCGAATATGCCAGTCGATTGCTGAAAATATTCTCCTGTCAGCAAAATATTTATCGATACCCTTAAGCTGTAACATTTCTATCTGCTCGTCAAAGAGTGTATAAATAATTTTCCCGGGAACCAAGTCCACGATTCCAAGTCGAAATCACAGAAGCTGATGCAATGGCGATGGTCAAGCTTTCTGCAACGCCACCTTATATCACAACATCCCGACAACCAAAAGAACCGATAAAAAAAAGAGCCCCTGCAGATCCAGTCATCCCGGAACTGTCCCACCAAATTACGCGCCAATCGACGCCCCCGCAGCAAACAGCGGGGAATGATTGATTAAACTGTGGCGTTTGCACCGCAAATACCCGGGACAGCCCCCATGCAGTGACAGTCCCGGATTTGCTGAGATCCTCCTTGAACTAACGCCATATCAAAGTGATTCACCTCACTTCCACTATATTTTCACCCAGATGTCGAAAATAAATTAGCACTTTACTGTATTTGTAATATCTACTCGGACCAATATCTGTTATAGTCAACAGTTATTAATGATTTTGTAACTATTCACCACCACTACTGATAGAGGCTTGTGGTACCCATGGCCGTTCGACTGTCGCCACTGACGGCGACAGTCGAACGGCCATGGACGGCGTAAAGTGGCCCTTGGAATGGGTGCCTCAAGGCATTGCTGAACAGTTACATGATTTTTTTGTGTCTCCGCTGTATCTGCGTCGAGACCAGAAAACGATAAAAAACAAAGTTTTCCAGGCGGTCGTTCCAAGGGGGAATACGATCGCCTCTACACACTATTCAACCGGAACACCCCTCTGCAGACCCCGCTTAGAGCGGTGAGGTCACTACCTGAGGAAACCGGTATGAGCCGTGCTATGGTACGGACAGAAAGGTTCTAAAAAATGAGCAAGAAGATGCTGATCAACGCATCTCATCCGGAAGAAAACCGGGTGGCGATTGTTGTTGATGGAATTTTGAGCGAACTCGACATCGAGATCGCCGGACATGAACAAAGCAAGGGCAACATCTATAAAGCGGTGGTCGTTCGGGTTGAAACCGGACTTCAGGCCGCTTTTGTCGATTACGGTGAAGAAAAACTCGGCTTTCTGCAAATCGGCGAAGTCCATTCCAAACTCTACCCGCCTAAAGACGAAACCAAACGTCGCCCGCGAATTGCAGACATTCTACAACGTGGCCAGGAAATTCTAGTTCAAATCGTTAAAGAGGAACGTGGCAATAAGGGGGCAGCGCTAACGACATTTCTGTCCATTCCCGGTCGTTACATGGTGCTGATGCCAGATAGCACCACCAAGGGTGTTTCGCGTAAAATCGGTGTTGACTCTGAGCGCCGCAACCTGAAAAAGACCATGGCTGAACTGGATTTACCAGAACGGATGGGCTACATCGTCCGAACGGCAGGAATCGGCAAGGACAAAGAGGAACTGAAGCGTGATTTCGATTATCTGGTGCGTTTATTTGAAGGGATCGTGAACCGCAAAGACCAGATCAAAGCCCCGGCACAGCTTTATCAGGAATCAAATCTGGCAATCCGTTCCATCCGCGATTACTTCAGAACCGATATGGATGAAGTTCTGGTTGATGATCATAAGGTCTTTCAAGATACCAAAGACTTCTTTTCCCTGGTGATGCCTGAGCTGAAAAAACTGGTCAAACGTCACCGCGAACGGCGTCCGATTTTTTCCCGTTATCAGATTGAAGAACAAATTGAAGGGCTGGCTAAAAATCAGGCCCCCCTCCCCTCTGGAGGATCAATTGTCCTCGATCAAACTGAAGCACTGGTCGCTATCGATGTCAATTCGGGCAAAATGTCGGGTGAAAACGGGATCGAGGCCACCGCTTACAAAACCAATCTGGAAGCCGCTGTTGAAGTCGGTCGACAACTGCGACTGCGTGATCTGGGCGGATTGGTTGTAATCGATTTCATTGATATGCGTGATCGTAAAAACATTCGTGAAATCGAGCAGGAAATGCGCAGAGCTCTGAAAGACGATAAAGCCAAAGTTTCGGTCGGTCGAATCAGCCAATTCGGACTTCTTGAAATGAGCCGACAGCGCTTAAAGCCGGTCCTGAGTGTCGGTGCCTACCTGGAATGTCCTCACTGTAAAGGACTTGGACAAGTTAAAAGTACCGAAGCCCAGGCGGTCACCTTTTTACGCCAGGCACATACGGCAGCAGCCAAAGGTCAAATTGGCCACATTGAAGCCAGCGTTCCCCTGGAAGTTGCAAACTACCTGCTCAACCAGAAACGCTCGACCATCATCGAGCTGGAACGTCAGCTGAAGCTGAGGATTTCACTTCTGGGCCGTTCTGACCTGTTTCCGGGAGATCTTGAACTGGAACTCCATAAACGTGAAGCACAACAACAAGACACCCGCCAGATCGTACCCGTGTCTCACGACAATCAGATTGAAAATGCCCTGTCAGCCGCCCAGCAAAGCGATCAGGAGGCAGAGAAACAGAGTAAAGAGGCAGCAGAGGTCAAAACGGATGAGACGGCGACAACACAGCAATCCGAAACCGAACCAGCCGAGAAGAGTAATAAACGGCGCCGCAGACGCCGCAAAAAACCAGCGACCAACAATCAGGAGGCTCAAGGACCAAGTGAGGAAGCAGCGGAACAAAAAACTCAACCGGCGCAAACTGACCAGCCTGAAGTTGAAGTCTCTGTAGATACCGAATCGGTCAAAGCAAAACAGGAGCAAACCAACCAGCAGAAAGACGAAAACACTGAAGCCGTCAAGGCCAAACCCCGGCCACCAAGAAGAAGCAGAAAAAAACCGGTTGCAACGACAGATAAATCGACAGATGAGGGAATCGCAACAGCAGAACTGGTTCAGACAAAAGAAAGTAACCTGGACGAAAAATCAGAAACACCAGAGGCCAACGCGGAAACAATCACAGCCAAGGCTCCGACCGAGGAAAAACCGAAACGCAAACCACGCCGTGCCCCCAAAAAAGCTGCCGATAAAACGCCGAGTCAAGGTGGAGAGGCTCCGACAGCAGAGGTCACAGCAGAAGAGAAACCGAAACGTCGTCCCCGGAGAACAACAAAAAAGGCTCCAGAACCTGCCACGGAAGCGACTCAGGCAGTTTCGCCAGCAAGCCCTGCGGCAGAAGTTACACCGACAAAAACCAGCGATGACAAAACCACCAAAACGGGTGCTGCCGAGAAACCAAAACGCAAACCGCGTCGTACCCCCAAAAAAGCTGCTGAAAAAACGCCGGGTCAAGGTGGAGAAGCTCCGACAGCAGAGGTCGCAGCAGAAGAGAAACCGAAAAAACGTCCGCGGCAAACAGCAAAAAAAGCACCAGCAACGTCCCCTGCCAGCGGCAGCGAAGCGGCTGTGGAACCTCCTCAAAAAGAGGTCAGCAAGCCCAAACCTCGTCCACGCAAGGCACCAGCCAAAAAAAAGGATTCAGATTCTGAATCACCTGCAGAATAGAGCAATCCCCTCGGATTCAAGAAAGAGTCCGGGGGGATTTTTCTGATCTCTACTTCACTAACAGGCTGTTGAAAAACAGCCTGTGGAGCCCATGGACGGGCGACCAAAATCGAGGGCTGGTTTCTAAGCCCTTGATTTTGTGAGCAAGACGGAAATCGCATTTTCGGCTTGCGGAGTTGAAAAGGCCCAAGATGGGACTTTTTCAACATCCTGCTAAAAACGCTGAATGAATTCGGTCATTCCATGGGCAGGGGTCTCTGACGCCCGGATGGTGTCAGTCAAACTCCACGGATGGGTTCATGCGTCCCTGTAAATGGAATTTCCGCACTTAACTGGAGTGAACTGGATCACCAGATAAAATAAGCGACCACATTCACCTTGCGAGAATGCTTAAATCCTGACTATTTCAGGTAATCGAGCAGCTCCAAATGATCCGATAACGAAATCATCCCCGAAACCCCTCCACCATAACCGGCAAATTTAATATTCGCTTCAAGAGCGGCTAATTTATCGAGTTCAGAATCGCCAATAAAAAGACAATTTTCGGGTTCAATATCAAGCTTTTCTGCTGCCAGCAACAACATATCTGGAGCCGGTTTGGGGCGTTGAACATCGTGACTGGTGACAACCGCGGAAAAATAATCGTGGAGGTTGAAATGGTCAAGGATTGCGAGAATACTTTTACCGCGATTTGTTGCAATTGCAAGGGGATATTGCGCAGAGAGCTGCCCTAACAGTTCTACCAGATTCGCTTCCGGATCCATGTGCGGAATAAACTCCCGATAGTCTATCAATGCTGCAAAACTGAGGGCTGGGGCTAAATCTTCCTCGCGCAAGAGACTTTCCAATACAACTGGTGAACTGGCAGTGTGACAAAGATGTGCCAGTTCTTTTTGCGCAGAAGAAACTGGAGGATACGAAAATTCCCCTAAGATCCGATTATAGTATGCCAGATTCGCTTTTCGACTTTCGAACATCACTCCATCGCAATCAAAAATCACGGCATCGATCCGACTCATAGCTTGTCCCTCCCAAACACATAAACCAAACCACCCAGACCCAACAAGATCATGGGGATAGACAGCAACTGCCCCATGGTCGCTCCACCCCAGAGAAAACCAAGGTGGTTATCGGGTTGGCGTAAAAATTCGACAAAAAAACGGAAAATTCCATAAAAAAAGACAAAACTAAAAGCGGGGATGCCGCGACGCACTCCAAAACGATGCAGCAGATAGATCAGGACAAACAGAACCAGCCCTTCAAGACCAGCCTCATAAAGCTGACTCGGATGGCGCGGCAACGAACCACCCCCTGGAAACACAACTCCCCAGGGGTGATCGGTGACCCTCCCCCAGAGTTCAGCATTGATAAAGTTTCCAATCCGTCCGAACCAGAGTCCAATCGGCACAGCAGAGACAGCCAGGTCGGCAACCAGCAAAAAAGACAAACGACGTCGCCAGCAAAAAAACAACAAGACGGTCAGAACCCCTAGCAGCCCACCGTGAAAGCTCATCCCCCCTTCCCAGACGTAAAAAATTTCCACGGGGTGACGCAAATAATAACTGGAGTTATAAAACAAGGTATAGCCGAGACGGCCACCGAGAACCACACCGAGAACGGCATAGAATAACAGGTCGGAGATCACTTCTTTTTTGATTGGCATATTACGCAGTCGGGCGACATGGCACATCATAAAGTAACCACCGACAAATCCGAGGAGATACATCATCCCATACCAGCGCACCGCAAGAGGACCAATACTGAATATAACCGGATCAATTTGTGGAAAATTCATGGGTCCCCTTTCTCAATCTGTTAATAATGTTTTGCATGTCGTCTGGGACTGGAACGGTAAAGTCTAAATTCTGATTCAACACAGGATGCTCAAAAGAGAGTTTTTCAGCATGCAGAAGTGGTCTGAATATTTCAGCCCCTGCAATGAGAGAATTTCCTCCATAGCGCTGATCCCCCCCTAATGGGCAATTTTGTTCCGCCATATGGGCTCGAATCTGATGGGAGCGACCGGTTAATATTTCAACCTCCAGCAATGAATATTCTGCCAGTTTTTCAACCACCTTAAATCGGGTCACTGCCTCTTTACCACCCTTGATAACCGATTTGACTCGATTTTCTTTTCTGGAGCGGGCCAGCAAAGATTTAATTTCACCTTGATCCAATTCAGGCACACCATGAACCAGAGCAAGATAGACCTTCTTCACTTCATGTTCCAGAAAAATCCTTGTCATCTCCTTATGTGCCCGGGGATGGATGGAAAAAACAATAAGACCTGAGGTGCCACGATCCAGACGTTGAACCATGCCGATTTCAGGTTTCTGATGGGGGCGAAAGGGATCTTTAAGATACCATTGCAGCGCTTCAAACAAAGTTCCCTTGAAACGCGCATGGGTTGGTTGGGTATCTACCAATGGGGGTTTATTTAATACAATGATATATTGATCCTGAAACAGAATATCCTGTTGAGAAATCCGATAGGGATCTAAAGATAACTGATCAATATACACTTCCACTGAATCACCAGCACGAATCGATACTGAACAGCTTCTGACTCTGTGACCATTGAGATGAACCCCACCAAGGTCGATGATTTTTTTGGCTCGGGTTCTGGATAATTCTATAGAAGAATCTGCCAGAAATTGATCAAGCCTCTGGCCACTCCCCTCGTGATTGACCTGCAAACGATGAATTGTCCACTTCATTGCTTAAACACCCATTTATTGAGATATAGTATTTATAGAATTTAATTTTATGCTTGACTTTAATCCTCAAATTGCTAGTATATAGACACGCAAAAGATCTTTGAATTTCTGGGGTGCGCGGGGCGATTCTGATCCCTTGACCAACGTTTATTCTGACCTGTCGTTACGTGAAAAAGTGGTGAGCAAGCCGGCCCATGAGCAGGACGCCTGAAGCTTCTTCCGTTGACAAAATTTCTTGATCAGGTCATTCGTACAGAATTCTACCGGCATCCCGGAGACCATTCCATAAAAAAGGCCCCGATGTTATTTCGGGGCCTTTTTCTTTTTCGTTTCCATTTGAGCTGCGACTATTCATCAACCCGATCACGCAATTCTTTACCCGTTTTAAAAAAAGGTGTTTTGCGCGATGGAATTTTAACCAGCTCACCACTCTTGGGGTTCCTGGCCTCACGAGCGTCGCGTTCACGCACCGAGAAAGAACCAAACCCACGAATTTCAACGCGATCCCCTTGAGCAAGCGCAGTTTCAATCCCGCCAAAAATCAGATTTATAACTGTTTCGGCATCCCTTTTATTAAGGATTTCATGCCCATCCGAAAGTTGTTCAATCAATTCACTTTTTGTCATCTTGGCCTTCCATGTTCTTCAAAAAATAAATGACCCCACCGCAAGCAGCGGGGTATCGAAATTCAGTAGGGTGGGCAACTGCCCACCACATTTCATCACCAATCACAGGTGGTGGGCGGTGCCCACCCTTGTATGTTAATTCCAAGCCAAACAGAAGTAAGGATTTTGATTCATGTCGATGTTAATATATCGACCG
>LLYT01000031.1 GCA_002049545.1 Deltaproteobacteria bacterium tcs-42
GGCAGATAAAACTCTTCAAAGGCCAGTTGTTTGTCGGACGATGTTCGATACATAAAGTGACCGTCAGGTGCAAGGGTTTGAAGGGTAACCACTCAATTTCCTTGCGGATTTTACCACAAAAACGGGAACTTTTACAAATAGTTTCAGGGAGTTAGGCTTTTTTCAGGAAGCCCTATTTAAGGTCGAAAATCTGACTTGCGCTCGTCAGGGGAACTCTCTGAGTTCTTGCTGCTCAGCAATAGCCCTTTCACATAAAGGTTTCTGACTTTTTATTGGGGAATATATCCAGCTGACCTGTCATGCTTAGAATACCGGCAGTAACTGCCCGCCCCTTAGCCACATGCGGCGGGTATGTATCTGATATATACCCGCCACAGTATTACCGGACTTATTGCTACTCCACCGTGACGCTTTTTGCCAAATTTCGTGGTTGATCAACATCAGTCCCTTTGAGAACGGCAATATGATAAGCAAGCAACTGCATCGGGATTGAGGTGAGGATCGGCAGCAGATCTTCAGTTGTGTCCGGTACTTGAATCAGGGCGGCTACCTTCCCCTGCAATTCATCTTCATCACTACTTGCCACGGCAATCACCTTGCCACCCCGGGCGCACACTTCTTCCAGATTGGAAACAACCTTGTCATAGGTTGCGTTACGCGGCACCAGCACCACAACTGGAAGATTTTCATCGATCAGGGCAATCGGGCCATGTTTCATTTCTCCAGCGGGATAACCTTCTGCATGGATATAAGAAATTTCTTTGAGCTTCAGCGCCCCTTCCAGGGCAATCGGATATTGGTTTCCACGCCCCATATAGAGAAAATCGCGAGCATTCATAAAATCGCGGGCAATCTGCTCGATCTGTTCGTTCAACTCCAGAGCCTCTTCCAATTGACGCGGTAATGCCAACAGCGCCTCAACCTGTTCGCGACAATCATCGGCAGTCAAAGTTCCCCGTGCCCGGCCCAATTTCAGAGCCAACAAATAGAGGGCCACCAATTGCGTCGTAAAAGCTTTAGTCGAAGCGACTCCGATTTCTGGTCCGGCGTGGGTGTAAACAACCCCATCACTTTCACGGGCAATCGATGAATCGACAACGTTGCAAACTGAAACGGTTTTACCACCCTTACCTTTAGCTTCTCGCAACCCGGCCAGGGTATCGGCCGTTTCACCACTCTGACTGATGAGCACAGTCAGGCTCTTATCGGTAACAATGGGGTCACGATAGCGGAATTCACTGGCAATATCGATCTCAACCGAAACCCGTGCCAGCTTTTCAATAAAAAATTTTCCGACCAGACCCGCATGCCAGGACGTTCCACAAGCGATAATATTGATTTTATCGAGATCGGCCAGCTGCTTGTCACTGAGGCCAAGATCCTCCAGGTAAATATCACCTTCTTCACCTTGCAAGCGCCCCGCTATGGTATCGGCCAGAGTCCGTGGCTGTTCATAGATCTCTTTGAGCATGAAATGTTTATAGCCGCCCTTTTCGGCCATCAGCGGACTCCAGGTGATGGTTTTGCTCTGCTTCACCAGCGGCTGTCCGGAAAGATCGGTGATCCACATTTTTTCCGGAGAAAAAACAACGAGTTCACCATCATCGAGAAAAATCATCTCACGGGTATGAGACAACATTGCCGGAATATCAGATGCGACAAAAAACTCGCCATCTCCCTGGCCGACAACCAATGGTGACCCCTGTTTGGCAGCAATCAATTTGTCCGGTTCATCGGTACACAGAATTGCGACACCATAGGCACCTTCAACTTCAGTCAGAGCCAAACGAACCGCTTTTTCAAAATCTCCCGTTTGGCGATAATGTTCTTCGACCAGATGGGCGATAATTTCGGTATCGGTCTCGGAACTGAAATTATGCCCCGATTGCTGTAGTCGATTCTTCAGTTTCAGATAATTTTCAATAATACCGTTGTGCACCACAACAATATTACCCGCCTTATGCGGGTGGGCATTGATTTCAGAAGGACGTCCATGGGTTGCCCAGCGCGTATGACCGATGCCCCGATTGCCTGTCGCCCGATTCTCGCGAAGAATATTCTCCAGGTTGACCAGCTTCCCTTCGGCCCTGCGAAGCTGTGGTTCTCCCCCGTTGAGAGTACAGATACCTGCCGAATCGTAACCGCGGTATTCGAGCCGGCGTAAACCATCGATAATAATAGGTGAAGCCTCCTGCGATCCGATATAACCAACTATTCCACACATATTTGTTTTCCCTCCAAATTTTCAGGATTTCTTCTGTTTGCGCAAGCGCCAACCGTCGATATTCTTCTGCTCAGTTCGTGCCAGCGCCAACGAATCAGGGGGGACATCCTTTGTGACCGTCGTCCCCGCTGCAATCAAACTGTTTCGACCAATCGTAACCGGCGCAACAAACTGACAATCGCTACCGACAAAAACATCGTCTTCGACAATCGTTTTGTGTTTGTTAACGCCATCATAATTGCAGGTAATCGTACCGCAGCCGAAGTTAACATTCTCCCCCACCTCAGAATCGCCAATATAGGTCAGGTGACTCGCCTGAGATTTTTCACCCAGAACCGATTTTTTCGTTTCTACAAAATTACCGATTTTATTATTGCCGGTCAGCACCGTCCCGGGGCGAAGGTGGGCCATGGGGCCGATTTTACAACCGGGACCGATGTTCGATTCTTCAATCGCAGATCCAGCTTTCAAATGAGAGCCATCGGCAACTTGAGAATCAACAACCACAACGCCGGTCTCAATAATACAATTGTTGCCGATACTGGTGTTTCCACGCAGCTGAACATTGGGATGCAGCAGCGTGTCGGTTCCGATCTCGACCCCGTTGTCGATATAAACCGTCGTCGGGTCGACCATAGAGACACCGCCAAACATCAAATCGGCATTAATTTTCCAGCGCATCAAGACTTCGGCTTCCGCCAATTGACAACGGTCATTGATCCCCATCACCTCAGTTGGATCGTCAACACAAAGGGCACGGGTCTTCTTTCCGGCAGTCACCGCAGCGGCGACAATATCGGTCAGATAATACTCCCCCTGGGAGTTATTCTTGTTCAACCCTTTTAAGGCAGAGAGGACAAAATCGGCATCAAACAGATAGGTTCCGGCATTGATTTCTGTCACCTGACGCTGCTCTTCACTGGCGTCTTTTTCTTCGATAATTTCCAGAATCTGCTCACCGTCACGGATAATCCGTCCATATCCATGAGGATTCGGCATCTGCGCCGTCAACACCGTTACGGCAGCCTGCTGTTGGGAATGATAGCTCTGTAACTGCTGTAATGTCTGTGATTTCAACAGCGGCACATCACCACAGTGAAGCAACAACGACCCGGAATAACCACGCAGAGAATCGGCTGCACACATCAATGCATGGCCGGTTCCCAGTTGCTCTGTCTGTTTAATCCAGGTCAAATCCTCAGCGGAAAAAGCCTTGATCACCTGTTCAGCCTGATGGCCAACGACAACTTTCAGCTGTTTAAAGCCCGCTTTCCTGGCAGCTTCAAGTGGATAATAGAGCATCGGCTGACCACAAATCGGATGTAAAACTTTCGGCAAAGCCGATTTCATTCGCGTCCCTTTTCCCGCAGCCAGAATAACTGCCGCCAAACCCTTGTTCATGTAAAGTCCCCTTGGATTAGTGTTAAAAAAAATTTAATTCTCTCAAGAGAACGGCTGTCAAGTCAAGCAACATCCCACATCAATAGCAAATATTTACATTAGGGCATGACTCACGGTATAGTTCTCCCCCTGGAGGAACAATCAATGGACGAACGACGTCAGCTGGCACAACAACTTGATGACATTCAACAGCAGATCAAAGAGCTGGAGATTCACTACGAGCAATATTTTGCCGGGATTGAAAAACGGGAGCCCTACCAGGAACGCAAAAACCTTGCTCGTACAATTCGTCACTTCACCAACCGCCATATTGTCTGGACAGATCTGAAGTTTCGCTATCAGGGAATAGCCTCACGCTTTATGTCGTACAGTCAATACTGGGACCGTATTTTACGCTTGATCGATGAGGGCAAGTACCATCGCCACACCACCAGACTGAACACCACAACCCAGTCGCAATCCAAAAAAACCAAACCCATCGATCCCAAAGCCGAAGCCACCAGATTACAGCAAGAACTCAGCCTGGCCAGGGAAAACTGCGGGGTGACTGGTACAGGGCCAAGTACCGAAAAAGTTGCCAGCTTCCTTGCCACACAACGAGAAAAAATTCGCAGCCGTTACGGTGACAAACCGGTTGAGTTCAGCATTGATACCAGCGGCGAAAAACCTCGGATTAAAGTCAGCCTGAAAAAATAACAATATCATCTATGCTCATTTTAATCGCAACCCTGCATGTCCGCGCATCCGCACAAGCTGTCCCTCTGGCAGCCGGATGTCTCAAGGCCAGCCTCCCGGCAGATCTGCAACAGCAGACCCAACTTATTGATCTGTTTCCCGAGATAGAGACAGCACCACTTTGCCAACAACTGCTCGATCTGAACCCCACCGTTATCGCATTCCCCCTCTATGTCTGGAATCGCAACCAGATCCTGCACATTTGCCAACAACTACGGCAGAAACAACCTGAGTTGATTCTCCTTGCCGGTGGCCCGGAAGCCAGTGCCGACAGCCAGAAAGTTATTGAAGAGGGGAGACTGGATGGGGTGATTCGTGGGGAGGGTGAGGTCTCATTTACAGATTTGATCACACAACTCTGTGCGGGAGAACCAGCCACAAACATGACTGGTTTTCTCTCCGCCAAGCAAGATAGACCAGAAATCCCTCCTGCAGCCGTCTGTCCCGACCTCTCGCTCTTGCCATCACCATGGCTGTCGGGACAGCTGCCGCTGAAAAAAAACTGCGGTGTTCTCTGGGAGGTTGCCAGAGGGTGCCAGTTTAATTGTGCCTTCTGCTACGATGCCAAAGGGCTTCAGGGGGTTCGTCCCTTGCCAGTAGAACGCTTGCGCCAAGAGCTGCAACTGTTTGCCAAACATCGGGTCGCACAGGTCTGGATCCTTGATTCAACGTTCAATGCACCGCCGGAACGTGGTAAACAGCTCCTCGAAATGCTCCTCGAAATAGCACCGGAAATCCACTATCATATTGAAGCGAAAGCAGACTTCCTCGATACCGCGACCATTGAACTGCTCGCTCAGCTTTCCTGTTCGGTACAAATTGGTTTGCAGTCTGCAACAGCACACATTCTGAAACCACTGCACCGAAATTTATTGCCAAAGCAAATGGAGCGACAATTAAAACAGATGAGTCAAGCCGGGATTACTTTCGGCCTGGATCTGATTTATGGACTCCCCGGTGACAACCACGCAGGGTTTGAAAAAAGCCTCGATTTCTCCCTGCAGCTGCAACCCAATCAGGTCGATATTTTCCCCCTTGCGGTCCTTCCCGGGACCGAATTATTTGCCCAACAGGAGATGTTTGGAATTCAGGGAGCCCCTCACCCCCCCTATCTGCTGCAAGCCAATAAAACTTATTCAGAACAAGATTTAGATAAAAGTCGCCTCCTCGCTGCCGCAACCGATATTTTCTACAATCGTGGCCGCGCGGTGGGTTTCTTCCTGCAATTGTGTAACACTCTGAAACTGCCACCAAGCAGCTTTCTCCAGCAGTTTGCCGATTGGCTCAGTCAACACAAAAACATGAATCGGGAGAAAATCCTCGATATCGAACCTTGGCAACCACAAGACATCATCACGCTTCAGCAACAGTATATTGCCCACCAGCTAGCGACAAAAAAACAGGCAAAACTGATCAATGTTGCCACAGATCTGATCAATTACCATTTCCTCTGTGCAGAAACCCTACTAGCAGAGGATTGTCAGCCTGGCGGACAA
Source organism: Deltaproteobacteria bacterium tcs-42 (assembly GCA_002049545.1). Taxonomy (GTDB): domain Bacteria; phylum Desulfobacterota; class Desulfuromonadia; order Desulfuromonadales; family Geopsychrobacteraceae; genus Desulfuromusa. The sequence continues at coordinate 5,857 of LLYT01000031.1, forward strand.
ATCCCGGCCAAAAAAAACCGGGATCAATTGCACTGGAAACTTAATCCGGCAGTCAATATTCAACCTTTTCATTTTGCCCTGGAAGATCTGGAGATGGTCGGGGGAGAACCCCTGGAGACAATTTTCAAACAACTGACCCCCGAACCAGAACACGCAATATTCCTGCGCCAACAAGGAGAAGTTATTATCGAATCTCTCGATGCCGACTTTGCGATATTACTGAATCGGGCCAGGGAAGAAAAGCGGACTGAACAGCTCCTGCAGGGTCTCGATCGACAATCAGCAGCTGAGCTGTTCGATTTTGCTGTCACGCAAGGATTGCTACTGCCATCACTTAAGTAAAAGGTCGACAAACCCCTGATAAGTCTGACGTTTGCGTTCTGAATGGCCGTAGAGGGTCGAAGAAAATAGGGCAGATGCCGCATGTTCACCGAGCATTGAGAAGAGTTGATAATCGATCGACTCCAACTGTTCTTTCTGGATAAAAAGCCGATAAATCGCCAACAATCCAATCATTTGACCGTGATTCAGCAGCGGAATCGCGACAATCGGGGCATGCAGATCATCAGACCCGTCACTGATTGACCCCGGATAAAAGTAATTTTCGGTGTCTGCGGCAGCTTTCCCAAGCACCCCTTCACCAAGGGGAATATCGGGATAACTTTCGTTCTCATCAAAACCTTCACCGGTTTCCAAATGTAACAGTTCTGTCGATTTATCAAACAGAAAAACGGCAAACTTTTCCGCACCGACAAAATTAATCACAACCTCTTTAATAATCTCCAGAGTTTCTTCACGATCCAGAGTTGAATGAAGCCGGGAAGAAGCAATATAGAGGTTAGTCAAATTGTTATTAACATCCTCAACCTGAACCAGTTGATTGGCAAAATCGAGATTTTCCTGCTCCAACTCACCAATCCGACGTAACGCATCATCCTGTTCAGACCGCAGTTGCGAACACTCACTTTCCAATGTCTGCAGCCGGTGGCTAAGCCGCTCATCAACACCGGCGTTTTTTAACTGTTTGGCTTTTTGACTCCGAATCAGTCGATCCAGATGTTTTTTGCTCGCTTGATCCGGATAGATAAAATAGACTCCGCAGCCATCTTCTGCCCGCTCTGATGTCCGTTTGATCTTGCCATACAAGGAGAGCAGCTCGCCATCAAAACCTTCCAGCTCCATCTCAACAGTTGTATTTTCATCCAGCATGGTCGGAGTATCGAGACGTACGCCCGTGGAAGAAATATCCCTGGTCGTAGCAACGTGAAGTCGACCCCCTTCCTGGAGTTGAATCGGCAGCTTTACCGCGACCCGCTCTGCAGATCTGCGCTGCACGGTCCCAAGCAGGCGCTTGACTTTATCGCGCAGCTCCTGCTTATTCACCGGTTTGGTAATATAATCATCACAACCAGCATCCAGACAGCTCTGCACTTCTTCCGGTTTGCCAGCTGCGGTCACCATGAGAATGGGTAATTTCTTCCACAGAGGATTCTTGCGAATCAATCGACAGACTTCATCACCATTGATCCCCGGCATATAATAATCGAGCAGCAACACATCCGGGACAATCTTATCGAGCCTCTGCAGGGTTTCCTCTCCCGATGAAGCTGTCACCAGATCGTAATCGCAACCTTCCAGATAGGAACGTTCCAGTTCAAGAAACAGATCAACATCATCGACCAGTAGAATTTTCGACATCATCCTGACTCCTTGGGAAAAGCAGCTTGAGCCTACCTGAGCCCTCTGCAAAAGTAAAGGCTCCTAACGCTGCTGCGCTGGAGCCTTTAACCGATTAACAATCAGGATAATTTTAATTCAAAAGTCACGCAACTTGAGCAACTTCACTCATATAGCGTGGCCGTTCAGCTATAAAATTGACAATTTCACCGACGTCTGGCACCCGGCCAGCAACCCGAAGCTGATCATCAATCAGCAGAGCCGGCACAACATAAATGCGGTGATCTATCATCTTACGTGCATCATTAATCTGATGCACCTCAGCTTGAACTCCAAGTTGATCGAGTGCTTCACGGACATTGTCTACAGTCCCCTGACAACGTTCAGGATAATCTTGAGTACAAAGGATATCAATGCGCATAATGCTTCTCCTCTACTGGCTATATCTGAATTATAACCATTTTTGTCACATTCTACACGATCCCCGGAAATAGACAAGTAAATTTATAAACTTTTCTCTTATTGAGATGTAACTATTGAGATGTAACTATTCACCACCACTACTGATAGGGGCTTGGGTACCCATGGAAAGGGCGTCTGTCGCCACGGACGGCGACAGTCGAACGGCCATGGACGGCGCAAAGTGGCCCTTGGAATGGGTGCCTCAAGGCATTGCTGAACAGTTATTTACGTACCGTGACAGCCAGCTCCCCGTCAATCGAGTCAACAATGACCCGGGTTCCCTCTTGAGCCTCTCCAGCAATTAGCGTTCGAGCGACTTTTGTTTCGAGCTGCCGCTGAATAAAGCGTTTCAGTGGACGCGCACCGTATACCGGATCATAAGCCGTTTCGGCGATGAAATCAGATGCAGCATCGGTCAATTCCAGACCCAGGTGGTTTACCGCCAGGCGCTGCCGCAATTCTTCAATCAGCAGCAAGACAATCTGTTTTATCTCTCCCTTGCTCAGTGGCTTGAAAATGATCGTATCATCAACACGATTCAGAAACTCCGGTCGAAAGCTCTGCTGCAATTCCTGCTCAACCTGATCGATCACCTCGACCGGGATTTCACCATCCCTGATCCCCTCGAGTAGATACTGGGAACCAATATTCGAGGTCATGATGATGACAGTGTTTTTGAAACTGACGGTGCGTCCCTTGGAATCTGTCACCCGGCCATCATCGAGAATCTGTAATAAAACATTAAAAACATCGGGGTGAGCTTTTTCGATTTCGTCGAAAAGAATCACCGCATAGGGTTGCCGCCGCACTGCTTCGGTCAATTGCCCCCCTTCCTCATAACCGACATAACCAGGAGGAGCCCCAAGCAGCCGACTGACGGCGTGCTTTTCCATATATTCGGACATATCAATCCGGATCAGATTATCCTCACTGTCGAATAACGTTTCGGCAAGCGTTCGCGCCAGTTCCGTCTTCCCCACTCCGGTCGGACCGAGGAAAATGAAAGACCCAATCGGGCGACGCGGATCCTTGATCCCGGCTCGTGCCCTGATGACTGCATCGGCAACGTGTTGCACCGCCTCATCCTGACCAATAACCCGCTGATGGAGAACTTTATCCAGCTTGAGCAGTTTGTCCCGCTCGCCTTCCACCAGTCGAGTCACCGGGATGCCTGTCCAACGTGCAACGATCTCAGCAATTTCGTCTGCGGTGACCTCTTCACTCAGTAGCTTGGCGGTGGCATCGTCACTCTCCATCCGCTGTTCCTCTGCCTGTAGCTGCCTTTCCAGTTCCGGTAAGCGACCATGTTTAAGTTCTGCAGCCCGATTCAAATCATAATCACGTTCGGCCTCACCAATTGCCAAACGAACCTGTTCAATCTCTTCACGCAATTGCTGCACCCCACGGATACCACCTTTTTCCAGCTGCCATTGCGCCGCAAGGGTCTGTTCGTTCGCTTTAAGTTCTGTCAGCTCTTTCTGCAGCACCGTCAACCGTTCACGGCTGGCTTGATCTTTTTCCTTTTTCAGTGCCGCTGCCTCAATTTCCAACTGCATCAGTCTGCGGGTGATCGCATCCAACTCAGCAGGCATCGAATCAATTTCGGTTCGAATCGTGGCACATGCCTCATCGACCAGATCGATTGCCTTGTCGGGTAAAAAGCGATCAGCGATATAGCGATGACTCAATTCAGCGGCAGCAACCAGGGCATTATCCTGAATGCGGACACCATGATAAACCGCAAAACGTTCTTTCAGACCACGCAGGATACTGATCGTCGCTTCAACGTCGGGTTGATCAACCATAACCGGTTGAAAACGGCGCTCCAGGGCGGGGTCTTTTTCCAGATACTGGCGATATTCATCCAGGGTCGTCGCCCCGATACAGTGCAATTCTCCCCGAGCCAACATCGGCTTGAGCATATTCCCGGCATCGATAGCCCCTTCAGATTTACCGGTTCCGACAATTGTATGTAGCTCATCGATAAAGAGGAGAATCTGCCCTTCACTATCCTGAATTTCCTTGAGGACCGCCTTGAGCCGCTCTTCAAATTCACCACGATATTTGGCTCCCGCAACCAAAGCCCCCATATCGAGAGAGAAAACGGTCTTCCCTTTCAACCCTTCAGGAACATCACCCCGAACAATTCGATGCGCCAACCCTTCAACGATTGCCGTTTTCCCGACTCCCGGCTCACCGATCAAAACTGGATTGTTTTTAGTTTTGCGGGACAAGATCCTGATCACCCGACGAATTTCTTCATCCCGCCCGATAACCGGATCAAGCATCCCTGTCTTGACGGCTTCAACCAGATCGCGACCATATTTTTCCAGAGCTTCGTAAGTTGCTTCCGGATCCCGACTGGTCACCCGCTGATGACCGCGAATTTCGGTCAACGCCTGCAACAATTTGTCGCGATCAACGTTGAAGTTTTTAAATATCTTTCCAGCAGCGGTGCGCTCTCCCTCGCCAACAGCCGCTAACAGGAGATGTTCAACGCTGATATATTCGTCTTTAAGCTGCTTTGCTTCCGTTTCGGCTTGAAGCAGAAGCTGACCAAGACGGCGACTGGCATACAGCTTGCCGCTATCGGCTCCCGGGCCACTCACTCGGGGGCGAGATTGTAACTCCTGGTTCAGCTTGTCTGAAATATCATCAACGACGACATTCAACTTCTGCAGTAAGCGCGGAGCCAGACCATCCTGCTGCTCACAGAGGGTCAGCAACACATGTTCACCATCAATTTCCACATGTCCCAGACGTAAAGTATGAGCCTGAGCCCCCTGCAAAGCGTCCTGAACTTTTTGGGTTGCTCGATTCAGATCAATCATAGTTGCTCCTGATAAAATATCTCGTAACTATTCACCACCACGACTGATAGGGGCTTGTGGTCCCCATGGAAAGGGCGTCTGTCGCCACAGACGGCGACAGTCGAACGGCCATGGACGGCACAAAGTGGCCCTTGGAATGGGTGCCTCAAGGCATTGCTGAACAGTTACAATTCTCTTGTAACGCTTAAAAATGGACTATTCCGGGCCACACAAGAATGGCGCAGTTTAAGTCATTATGCAGTCATCCCGGCACGTCCCCCGGCCCCATCGGGGGACGTGCCAAGAGTTTACGATCCATGAAACTGTGGTGATTCGCAGCGCAAATATCCGGCCAGCCCCATGCGGGGACAAGCCCATATTTGCTGAATCGTTTTATGACAATTATAACGCTTGAAAACCCGGACACCAGACACCGGAAAAAAATTAAATCAGTGTAGCGTCTTGACGGCAATTTTTTTCGGTTGCGCTGCTTCGGTTTTCGGTAACCGCAGCGTAAGAACTCCGTCTTTTAACGATGCATTGCCCGCATCGGCATCGATCCGTTCTGAAACTCGGAACTGACGATAGTAACCACGTTGTTGTTCCTTGTCCGCAGCCTGAATTTCTCCTTCCAGAGTCAACACCCCACGGGAAACCTGGAGCTGCAACCCCGATTCTTCAACCCCCGGTAGATCGGCCAGCACCACCAACTCTGTCGTGGTTTCATAAATATCAACCATAGGGGTTAAGTGAAATATCGACTTTGCCGTTTCTCCCTGGTTTGCCTGGTATTGTTCCTGAGCCATAACCTGCTTTTCATTCATGAGTTATCTCCTTCGTGTTCTTTTGTTTTTTCAACCAACATTGATTTCAATCTTCTTCGGCAACGCTGAAGCAGCTTTCGGCAAATTGATCTCTAAAATCCCTTGCCGGTATTCCGCCTCAATCTTTTCCGTGTCAAGATTGACTGGCAAATGAAGACTCTTCTCAAATGTTCCAGCGCATCTTTCCTGACGATGCCAACGCACATCCTCTGCCAATTCAGGTCGAATAAACTCCCCCGAAACCGTCAAGCGACGTCCCAGCACACTGATATTGAGTTTTTCGCCATCCACACCTGGAAGTTGCCCCTCAACACTGAAACTTTCCCCTTGATCGACAACTTTAAAATCAATCGGCCTGTGCTGCGGTTCATACGCCGAGCCAGAACCTGAACCACGGAAAAGTTGATTGATCTCGCGCTGCATATTTTCCATGTCATTGACAAACTGCAATCCAAACATTTTGTTCCTCCTCATTTTTTGGTTATTGATGTTTTGCTTTCGAGGCAGAGGGATTACAAGAGGAATGCCAAAAATCATGATTTTATTTATATCAATAAAAACAATAAGTTAGAAAATGGGCCGGAAATATTGAGAAGAACTGCGACGTCGCAGCCGTCGCAAAAAAATGATCAATGCGACAGGTGCAACGTCGCAACGCTTGAAATGACAATGGCTCGATGGCAGCGTAAAATTTCGCCGTAAGCAGCGACGGCAACACCACAGCGCCATTTTTTTAGTTAACCATCATCAGGAAAGGTCGTCGCGGGTCAAATTCAAGCGTTGCAGATGGCGATACAGAGTTGCTCGGTGGACGCCCAGAGATCTGGCAGCTGCTGACAAATTCTGGTTCGCTTTCTGGTAGGCTTGCCGAATACTCTCTTCCGATAATTCAATTCTCTGCCCCGGAACTCCACAGGACGTGCTGGATTGAGAGGCAAAACCTTGATCAGCCTGAGGATAGGGGATCGCAAGCGGAAGATTGTGTCGATTTTCATCAGACGGCGTGAAACGACTGGAACTTGCAAACTGATGCCGCTCACCGGCCCATTCAGAAAAAGCCCGTGCGCCGATGGCCTCCGCTTCGGACTCCACCACCACCCGCTCTATGACATTGCGCAGTTCACGGACATTTCCCGGCCAAAGATAGGATTGCAGCAAACGCACCGCTTCAGAGGTCAAGCGTTTTATCTCTTTGTTATACCGGGAGCTAAACTGTTGCAAAAACAGTTCGGCCAGCAGCGGGATATCTTCAGGGCGCTCACGCAACGCGGGCAGATGAATTCGCAAAACGGCCAGACGGTGATAAAGATCGGCGCGAAATTTTTTTTCTGCAACGGCCTGCTCCAGAGGGACATTGGTTGCGCCAATAAAACGGACATCAACCTGACGGCTCCTTTCACCACCAACCCGCTGTACCCGGCCATCTTCCAGAACCCGAAGCAGTTTTGTCTGTGTATGTGGTGGCATATCCCCAATCTCATCCAGAAACAGAGTTCCACCGTCAGCGCGCTCAAAGTAGCCCCGATGCTCGCGCACCGCCCCGGTAAATGCCCCGCGTTCGTGACCAAACAGTTCCGACTCAAGCAACTGCTCACTGATGGCAGCACAGTTAAGGGCGGCAAAAGGCTTGTCGTGCCGCGAACTCTCTTCGTGCAATGCCTGAGCAACCAACTCCTTTCCGGCTCCGGTTTCACCGGTAATGATGACCGCCGCCTCGGAAGTGGCATAGAGGCGGATTTTCCTGAAAACTTCATGCATCGCCGGGCTGCTGCCAACCATATTGCGAAAACCAACCGCTTGCCTGCTGGCGATCGATTCACCGCGCAGACTGACCCGCACCAACTGACCCAGATAATCTTCGGTTAATCCGGCAAATTGGATATCGGCAAGAAATTCGGGCTGATTTGGCAAAAGACGCAACTTGACGCCATGCAGATCCTGACCCCGATCCAGAACCTCGGCAACCAGAGAGGTGAGCGACGGAACCGCCGAGGGGAAAAGAGACACGGGAGGACGCCCCCGCGCATGAGCAGAATCGATCCTGAGCCACTGTGCCAGGCGATCCGACAAACCCTGAACCTGCCATTCACCATGCCCCCAACGAACCAGAACAAGATCGGGAGCGACCGCAGGAAGATATGCAGAATTATTTACATCTGGGCTTATCATTGTCTATCAGTGTCGCAAAGTTTCCAGATAATCGATAAGGGGCTGCTGCCCCACCTCAAATTGGGACAAACGGACTCCCATTCCAGCCTTATTGGCCAATCGAATCAAGTTGGGAGGAACTTTTTTAGCCCAGCAAACCTGACCGTAAACGATCACCTGCTGTTCATCCGGCAAGCTGATTTCGATCAACAACCTGGAGCCGGGGCGCTCTGGCTGACCGGTAATAATATATATTCCGCCAGCAGAAACATCGCCGGTAAAAGCAACTCGCTTTGGATAATCAACGCCAAAACGAACCTTGAGCCGCTTCTTCTTACGCTGTGGCTTGCGCTCGACTTTCACACGATTCCTCCATGGCAACTGAAACATTTTGAACAAAGCAATTAAACTGACTCTGGAATCATAGCAAAAATTCAATAAAAACACAGAGAAAGTATGGCCACAATCCCACCAAGGAACAGACAGGCAGATTACTTTCCCGACTTGAAGAGCAAAACACCCCCCGCAAAAACCAAAACACTCCCCAAAGCAATGCCGGCAATTCCGTAATCCTCAACTCGCTGAAGAGAATCCTCAAACGCCATGGACGCCTTCCCTCCCAGCGACTTTGTAAAACTGACGAGACAAGGGTTGGGAACGCGGGATTTGCGATACTGGGAAGCACCGGCAACAAAAATAGCCGTCCCCAACAATAGCAGAACTATTGCGGATATTTTCTTAGTTGACATATTTCATCCATTTTTGAGAATGCATCACGTTGTCAACAAACCTGTCCGGTTTGACCTCAACTGCCCGTCACTTCAGGCGTGGGGATCAAATCACGGAAGGTGACCTATATGAAAAGGATGGTTACAATCGGCTTGATTGATCCGGGCCGGCAAGCAGGGTGGCTTGAATCTGTTCAATAGTCTTACGCAGGGACCAATCATGATGAAGTTGCTTGCGAACCCGCTCAACTGTCGGACTTGTTCAGCCACAGGATAAGATCGCGGCTCGTTCCTCGCGCAATCGATCCTTATTCGTTAGCCGTTTTTTGAAGTAAGATCGCCTTCAATGTAACGGTGGATGATTCCAGATATTAGTGTCTGATATGGAATTCCCATTTGCAGTGCCTTCTTTTGAATTCCAGCCAAGTCATGCTCGTAGAGACGGATAGTGACTCGCTTGTCTTTTTTGAATGTATTTGAAGCTGCCGATTTGATTGCCTCTAACTCTTCATTTGAAAACTTGGATAACTTCATTTGACCAGAGTCATATGCTTCTAGAATTTCTTTTTCTTCTTGGTCGAATTTCATATTAATTCTCCATACTTTTCAAATAATCTTTTGTTGCTTTCCTGCTGGGAATGATTGTTTTTAAGAAAATCTGATCTTTGTCGACAACATGAGGAACCATGTATATATAGTCATTTACGGCAACGAAATAGATCCGTTGACCGGGATATCTTTCTTGATTTGGGTGATCGCCGATCATCCACAAATCTCCCTGGCCGAGGTGAAATATGATTTGTTCAAACGAGATATGTTGGTGTTGCTTCAGCCACTCATTTTTTTCTGAATTCCATTCGTATTTCATATGAAAATTGTACATGCAATAGATGCACAGGTCAACGGTAGGGGATAGTTTTGTGGGGGATAGTTTTGACGGCTAACGGTTCATGATAACCGGCGGCGACGCAAAAACAGGCACTTAATGCACTGGTGTTCCTTTATCAAAACTAATAGCTACATGACAGAGCGTCAAACTTTGGCAAAGAGTACCTGAAATGCTTGTTGATGAGATCAGGGTCGATGGAAAAGAAGTACATGTAAGGGGGAATTATGCGGCTTTGGCTGGGGCTGTAGAAAAAACAAAGGTGGGCAACTCCTCTGAAGTGCCCACCTTTGGTGTAGTATGGCTCCCTTTGCTGGGCTCGAACCAGCGACAGTCTGATTAACAGTCAGATGCTCTACCAACTGAGCTAAAAGGGAATATGTGTGTTGCGGGGTGGAAATATAGGAAATTGCCCCTGTGCTGTCAAGCCTTTTTTAGACAGGGCCTTTAACCACCTTTTTTCAAATCATTGAGGACCAGTTTGGCTACGGCTTTAAGGGTTTCAAAAACACCCTCACCTGTCATAGCACAGCCTTCAAGCTCGGGAACTTTGTTCGGATTCAATAACGCACTCAGCTCCTCAACTGAGCTGACGTTGGGGAGATCTCGTTTGTTATACTGGATGACAAAAGGAATCTTCTCGAGATCAAAGCCCTGTTCATCCAGGTTATCTTTAAGGTTTTCCAGACTTTCTATATTGGCATCAAAGCGCTCTTCTTGTGAGTCGGCGACAAAAACAACGCCATCAACTCCCTTGAGGATCAATTTCCGGGAGGCGTCATAAAACACCTGCCCGGGAACTGTATAGAGATGAAAGCGGGTTTTAAAACCACGGATTTCCCCCAGTGCCAAGGGGAGAAAATCAAAAAAGAGGGTTCGCTCGGTTTCTGTAGCCAGGGAGATCATTTTCCCTTTTGATTCTTCTGCTGTCTTATTATAGATAAATTGCAGGTTTGTGGTCTTTCCGCAGAGGCCCGGACCATAATAGACAATCTTGCAATTAATCTCTCGTGAAGCGTAATTTATAAAAGACATTCAATAAACCCCGATTAGTTGAAAAGATTATCAATATCGTCATCTGTAATTTCGGCAAATGGACTGGGGCCGCTACTTGAAACTGCGTCCTCCTCTGTTTTATTCACTAGATCTTCAAAAACAATGGCAAGCTCATTACTGGCTTTTTTTACCCGTAAGCGGACTAAACCAAGCGAACTGCGCTGATCGAAAATCACCACAAGGATAACGCGTCCAGCGATAATGGAAATATGGATATTATCTTTTTTGCCTTCGTGAAACAGAATCGAAAATTCTTTTTCCCCGATTAACTTGGCCAGACCACCCGTCGCAGCGATATTCCCTGCGGTCAGAGAAGCAAGGCTGGTTGTGTCAAGATTTGCCGTTTCGCCCGTGGCAGCAATCAACTGACCATTTTTATCAACCAGAAAAATAACCTTAGAATTTGATTCACGTAGTAATCTTTCCAGCAACAGAAGGATTCGCTGGTATTCTTCATCGTACATGACCAGGGATGATTGGGGACCAAGCATGCAGCACTCCTTTTAAAATATAAATCTAACGATTCTGTATATCATTTAAAAAGACTCATATCAAGAAACTAATCATTAATTTTTAAAATTTCCTCATTTTTCAAACCCGAATTCGCTCCCCTGGTTGACTTGTCAGAAAAAATAATCTACTTATTCCAGTTAGATTGAGTGCCCACATAAAAACTAATCTATCGACAGATGGGCAGATTCACTGGAAGGGACCTGACTTGACGAAGAGACTCAAACTTCCTGCGGGAATTCGCCGCTGGCAGGACAACACCAAAAACTTTCTCCAGCGAGAGGGCTTTGAATATTCACTCCTGGACGATTGCGATAACGCTTACCGCTTCACTTCTGTCGCAGCCGTTGACAAGATCGAATCCATTTTCAACCATTTTACCCGCTTTATCTCCGATGAGTCTTTCTTTATCCTCGAATACTACCCCGAAGAAATATTCCTTTCACGACCAAGCGATAGCGATCAACGTCCCATCCCTGCGGTCTTTTATTCACCCTACCTCCCAACCGGCTTCATTCTGAAACATGTTGCACCCTATATAAACCGCATGATTCATGATGGCTTTGTTGGCTTCGGTATCGCAAATAATCGTAAGGGGTTAGAGTTCTTCTATTCCGAAGAAAAAATACTGACCTTCTTTACCGACAATTACCTTCGCTTAAGCAACTTCCTCCATCAACATGAAATCCCACACAGTGACAACCTTGTTCTGACAGCCGATTACGGACACGACCATCTTTCTTTGTCTGGATTGCCTCAAAATTTGCTCCCTGAGTCATTGCATGGCTTTGCCAATAACGAGCTTGATGCAACAATCTTCTGCCGGGAATTGATCGAAAATCTCGACATGTACCAGGTCGAAGAGGGGCTTTCTTTTTTTCTGACCCGCAAGGAGCAGGGGCAGATTGAAGAATTGATTCAATCAAAGCTCCCCAATCATGAAATGAGTGAGGTTGAATTTGGCGGATTATTGCTCGACTGGAGTGATTTTGTCACTGAATGTGAACATACCTTTGGCGGTGACCTCTGGGAATACAAACAGGGACTGATGATTCGTGATACCATTCAACTGGTCATTGAAGTTGCCCCAAAACTGTTGGCCGATAAAATTACCACTATTGTTTCCGAACCAGATAATACGTTCAGAAAAATTCTGATTGATCGCCGCAAACGGCTCGACCCGCCAACCGAAATAAAATTAACCCAGACACCCTTCTGGTACCATGGGATGGTACAAAATCAAGGAAGTGACTTACGCCGCGACCTGATTCGCCATGGCTGGTTCTCACACTGATATGCTATTAATTCTCGCCGCTGCGCCACTCGAAACAACGCTTCTGCGTCAACAAATGACCGGCGCACAAACCCTCTCCTGTGGATCCGGGCAAATTTTCACTGGAACATTGGAAGGACAAACTATTTTACTGAGTCACGCAGGAATCGGGCAGGTCAATATGACGATGCAGCTGACCCGTATCCTCAGCAAACACACACCAATCGCCGCCCTGCTCTGCGGTTGTGGCGGGGCCTATCCTGACAGTGGCCTGCAGGTTGGGGATCTGGCTTTGGCAGAGACCGAAATTTTCGGCGATCTGGGTGTGGCCACTGCGGATAAATTTATTCCACTGGATCGCCTCAATCTCCCGCAACATCCTCCCCTTGCGCCAGTCATTCGACAATCAATCCCGCTCGATTCGGATCTGCTCAACTGGAGCCGGGAGATACTCCCCGATGCAGCCAGTGGCCCATTTGTCTCGGTCAATAGTTGCAGTGGCTATCCCGACATGAGCGCTGCTTTGCAGCAAAGAACCAACGGAATTTGTGAGAATATGGAGGGGGCGGCAGCAGCACAAGTCTGTGCCGAATTCAAAATTCCATTATTGGAGTTACGCGGCATTTCCAATCCGACCGGAACCCGCGATCCGCAGCAGTGGGATATCGCTCGCGGCACAGAGGCAGCGCAAGCGGGGATTCTGGAGCTGCTGGGAAACTGGCCCTCTGAATAAGGAAAAAAATGCGACACTTGAGTCTGGGCTACTCACCCTGCCCCAACGACACCTTTATTTTTTACGGACTGATTCATGGGAAGGTTCCTTGCCCCGAAGTCGAGTTTATCGAGCGACTTGAAGATGTCGAAACCCTCAATCAATTGGCGCTGCGGGGTCAACTTGACCTGACTAAAATATCGTATCATGCCCTTGGTCATCTTCGGGACGATTACGTATTACTCCACAGTGGCGGTGCCCTCGGCAGGGGGTGTGGACCTCTTCTTATCGCCACTGAAAAGACTTCCATGGCGAAGTTGCGCGGCAAAAAAATTGCTGTTCCCGGGCAGCTCACCACAGCCAACCTACTGTTGCAACTTTACTCAGACGGCTATGAAAATGTGCTGATTCTCCCCTTCGATCAGATCATGGCGGCCGTACAACAAGGGCGAGCCGATGCCGGTGTTATCATTCACGAATCGCGCTTTACTTATCGGCAGTACGGATTAAAACAGGTTCTGGATCTTGGCCAATGGTGGGAAGAAGAGAGCGGATATCCGATTCCGCTGGGAGGAATTCTGGCAAAGAGAACCCTTGGGGCACCCTTGATTAAAAAAATTGATGCGGCGCTGCGCCAAAGTATCGAATATGCTTATGCCCATCCCGAAGAGCCACGGAGCTATATCAAACAACATGCTCAAGAGCTGGATAATGGTGTCATCAACAACCACATTGAACTCTATGTGAATAATTTTTCTGTTGATTTAGGGGATGAAGGGATTCAGGCAGTCCACAGCCTGCTCAGCCGCGCCGAAGAACGCGGCATTATCCCTCCCTGTGAACTGCCGTTATTTACCGAAATGTAGAGGCGAACACCAGGTCCGCCCGCTACTCACACCTGACTGAGATGAACCGCCCTGATAAATTTGGCGTTCACGGCATCACTGACCTTCTGGAGCGTTTCTTCATCAACCAGGGAGTCAATGGAAAAAACCACCATCGCCTCACCCGCTTTTTCCTGCCGGCCCAGACTCATATTACCAATATTCACATTTGCTTCACCAAGGATGGTTCCAATTTTTCCGATCAATCCCGGGCGATCCATATAATTAATCACCAACATATGTTTTTCGGGACAAAAATCGATGGCAAAATTACGCATTTTGACAATCTTTGGAATGCCCTCAAAAAGTGTCCCGGCGATCGTCCGCTCGCCTTCCGGGCTCTCCAGAGTCAAAGTGATCAGGCTCGAAAATGACCCGGTTTCTGTTGAGCGAATCGACTCAACATCGATCCCCATCTGCCGGGCAATCAAACTGGCATTGACCATATTCACTTCCTGATCAGAGCAATGATTCAACAAAGCCGCCAAACCACAGACACTTAAGGGGGCACAATCAAATCGTGCCAGCTTGCCATTGTAGGTGAAAGTAATTTTATTGGGATTGGGTGGTGCCAACTGGGAAATAAAATTACCCATAATCGAAATCAGTGCCATAAACGGCTTCATATGCTCCATCTGATCCGGATCAAAACGGGGAATATTGACAGCGTTGGCTAAAGGGCGACCATCAACATAGTTGACAATCTCTTTACTGACATCAACAGCCACATTTTTCTGTGCTTCAAATGTATTGGCTCCCAGATGTGGCGTAACCAACATATTGGGGTGAGCAATCAGCTTTTTCAGAACATCACTCTGTGGCGGTTCCTCACTCCAGACATCAAAAGCGGCGCCTGAGCATTTATGACTCTCCAGGGCTTCGAGCATGGCAGCTTCATTAATAATACCGCCCCGTGCACAGTTGATGATAATGACCCCATCCTGCATTCCCTTAAGGTGTTCAGCAGAAATCAGGTCACGAGTTTCTTCGTTGAGCGGGGTATGGACCGTAATAATATCAGAAAAACGGACAATATCTTCCAACGGCAGCAGCTTGACGCCAAAGTCATCAGCCCGTTTTTCGGAAATATAAGGGTCATAGGTTATCACATCGGCCTCAAATGCCCGACAACGCCGTGCGACCCGACCACCGACTTTGCCCAGCCCGATAACGCCAACCGTTTTCCCTTTCAATTCACGACCAGTAAAGGGGGCGCGCTGCCAATCACCGCCTTTTAGACTACTGTTCGCAACCGGCACATTCCGACACAGAGAGAGCATAATTGCCATAGTGTGTTCTGCCGCCGAATTGACGTTACCATAAGGGGCATTAACAACAATAATCCCTTTGCCGCTGGCGGCTTCGACATCAACATTGTCGATTCCCACTCCGGCTCTGGCAACAATTTTCAGATTATGGGCATGATCTAGCAATGCAGCATCAACTAAAGTGCCACTCCGGGTAATAATTGCCTCATAGTCACCAATAGTTTTATGCAGTTCCGGGACTGACAACCCCACTTTTTTATCGACCTGAATACGTGGATCTTCAGCGATGGGCTGCAAACCAGTTTCGGAAATTTCATCGGTAATTAAAACTTTCATCTGTCCCCTTTCTATTGATACAGCAAATCCTACGAATTTAAAAACTTAACTGAAGCGGTGGGATTTTAAGTCCATACCGGGAACATGTCAACGTTGATACACGGGCCAAACGTTTTACGAATGGTTCGATGGAGATTAAGGAAGCAGCTTTACATCATCAAGATAGATGGTCCGGGGCTGATCAATTTTCCCAACAAACACCCCCATACCAGCGATACGGGTCAAATCCAGTGAACGTTTTTTGGGCGCATTGGCAACATCATCAAGAGAGACCCGCAAATGGTTCCAGCCCGGCTTGAGTTTAAAGCTGGCATTAAAACGGTCTGTATAAGCATTATCATTATGGCGATGGAACTGATCATGAATCCTGAAATGAAGCTGTAAGGGAGCCTGGTCTGGATTGAACACCTGTAAACTGACAGCACTATAGCCCCCCCAATTCTCCGGAAATTCTTTAAGACCGATCCCTGAGTACCTCTGTGTCGTTAATTCAATCTGCAGCGATGACTTGCCGGCAAAGGAATGGTCGTGGCTGATATCGCGCTTTGCACTGCCGCTCCAGCGGCTCGCCTCCAACGTTGTCTCAAATCCCGACAGAAGCGGGAATTGTTGCCAGGCGATAGCGTCATCGATAATAACTTTGCCAACGGGGAACAAACTCCACAATGCCATCAACAAAACAGGGATTTGGAGAAATTTTAATTGCCAATCGGGAGCAGATTTTCTTGCTCCAGCAAAGAAAACCACCCCCAGCAAAGCCCCGACAAGATCATTCCCCAGATCCTGCCATGTCGCCTCACGACCGATTCCGGATTGAATCAATTCGGTCACCCCACCGATAAAAAAAGCAAGGACGACAACTTCAATAATCTGACGGTTAAACGACTGATTTGAACGCCAGTTGGCGTAGAGATAAGCCCACAAAGCAAAACAAAATAGATGCCCCACTCCCCAGACATAGCGGAAGCTACGCAGCGAATCTGGGCCTGGCCCACCGACGAATAATAATATTGTGCTCAACAGTGCCAAAGAGCCCAGGATATATTGTTGTTGATGACGCAAGCTTTTCACCAATCCAGACTGTAAAAAAAATCGACAGTTGCAATAATAACCTCAGAATGGGAACATCAATTTAAGATAAAACTCCCCAAAAGTTAAGACCATTCGCTTTATTTTCACATATTGCCATGGGATAAATACGATATTACAGATGGTTAGCCATCCAGCAAAAGTTCAAACATCCCCAGCCCAACCATGCTCACATTACAGGTATAGTATTTGCAATTACTCACAAAACATGAGATAGTAGACGGGATTAAAGCCTGTTTTAAATATGATGCAGGAGGGGATCTCTAGCTTAAATAGAGGAGAATCCAAATGGAAAGTCAAGTTCAGTACAGCCCCGTTAGATCCTATCAACGCTTTAAGGCCGCAGATCGTGCCCTGGTTCTGGTCGATCAAGGATCAGAATCGCTCCCTTATCATATTGTAGATATCAGTGAGGGGGGGCTATCCTTCCGCTATCTCGGCCAAAAGCTAAAACGCTCTGACATCAAGAAGATCAGCCTTTATCACAACGAGCAATTAATCGTTGACGATCTCCCGATTAAGAACATTTCTGATCACCGCCTGCGTGACAACATGGTTCCAGTCCGCCGCGGCAGCATCCGCTTTAAAGAATTGGATCCTGATAAATTGAGCAAGCTGGAAAACTTTATTCAGAAATTTACCGTAGCACCATTACCGGTGGCTTGATTTACTTCAGAATGAAAGCTCAAGCCCCCCCCAAAAGGATAACTTTCGGGGGGCATTTTTTATTTTGCAGCAACAGCCCCTCCTCGACAAAAAGACAAATAGAAAAGGCAGAACCAAAGTTAGTGGACCTGCCTTTTTTTATTCAATTGTATCTTCTGTGTTTTATTTTTTCATTCTTCTTCTATAGAGAGCTAATCCGACAAGACCGGAGCTCAAGAGGACCATGGTTGCTGGTTCTGGTACTGGGGCATATGAACCATCAACAGCATCATTCCCACAAGACATAGTCCAGTGCACATCTAGACTCGAGAAGGTAAGACCTTCAATATTTGCCAAGTCGAAAGAAACCATCCGATAGTACGAACCACTTATCTCCCCAGAATCGTTCGTGATAGTCCCAGTAATCAGCGATCCTTCCTTCATGGCAAAAGGATTTGAGTCCCTAAAATAAACTTCATTGCTCCAAGTATTGACACTATAAAGACCTGCATTGTCCGTTCCCAGATCAGTGCCATAATATCCCTTTGTGGAGAGACCAAAATCAAAAGCATACTCATATTTACTTGCATCACCATTGAATGACAGAGCAAGGTCGCCAGCATAGTAATCCTTTGACCCAGATGTGATTTTCCCATCTAGAAGATCAAATCCCGTCTGCAATCCCACGGAAAGGACAGAACCTGCTTGCTGAACAAAAAGATATTCAGCATCAAATTCTTGACCACCCCATCCCGGATCAACAAAACCACCATCGCCCACACCATCGTCATCCGCAATCATTGCCCAGCCCTCAAAAACATCACCCGAACCATTTAAAAGTGCAGCAAATGCCGGCAGCGAAAGAAAAATTAACACTAACAAAATTGCGACAATTTGAGCTATTTTTTTCATTATTTCAAATCTCCCCAAAAAACAAAGCTATAAAGAAGCATAGCAAATCAAGTGCCAAGAACAGTCATCAACAGATTGAATACTCAAAAAATGGGGAGCACTAAAAAATAACTGCTGTACAAACAAATAGTTGCACACATCAAATGAAGTCTAAACTTGTCTTTTTAATATTTAACCTCCCGTAAATACTAAAAAAAACA
Source organism: Deltaproteobacteria bacterium tcs-42 (assembly GCA_002049545.1). Lineage (GTDB taxonomy): Bacteria > Desulfobacterota > Desulfuromonadia > Desulfuromonadales > Geopsychrobacteraceae > Desulfuromusa. The sequence goes on from LLYT01000031.1 coordinate 24,277, forward strand.
GCTCACAACAATAAACCTTGTCGGCTTTTCTTACACAAAGAGGCCGGACAAAATAATTGCCCGACCTCTTCGTGTAAAATTTTCCGACAAACCTATCCGCTCTTCCGTTCAAACTCCTCCATAAACCTCGCCAGCTTTTCCACCCCCACCATCGGCATGGGATTATAGATCGAAGCACGGACACCACCAACATTGCGGTGCCCTTTAAGAGCGTACAGACCAACCGCATCAGCCTCTTCAAGAAACTTCGCATCCAGTTCTTCACTAGCCAGCTTGAACGAAACATTCATAATCGAGCGGTGCTCAGGCTGAGCAATGCCACGATAGAAGTCACTACCATCAATCACTTGATATAGCCGTGCCGCCTTCTGTTCATTCAATTTTTCAATCGCCGTAATTCCACCTTGCTGTTTCAGCCACTCAAGCACCAGCTTAATCACATAAACGGCAAAAGTATTGGTGGTATTGGTCAGGGAATTATCTTTATCACACTGGGTATAATTCAGCAGCGTCGGAGTTTTCTGGTCAGCAAACCCCAGCAGATCATCACGAACAATCACCATCGCCATCCCGGAAGGGCCAAGATTTTTCTGCAATCCGGCGTAAACAACTCCAAACTTATTGTAATCAATCTGCCGGGACAACAGCTCGGAGGTCATATCGGCAATCAAGGGGACATTGCCCGTTTCTGGAAATTGATTCCAGCGGGTTCCATACAGGGTGTTATTGCTGGTGATGTGGAGATAAGCCGCATCTTGACTGATCAGGTCGGAAGCAAGGCCGGGAATCCGATCAAAATCGGTATCGACACTACTGGCAATCGTCTCCATAGAGCAGAAAGCTTCCGCCTCTTTTGCGGCCAATCCGGCAAAGTTACCGCTTTCGACGTAAAGGCACTTTTTCGATGGCACGCGCCCGGAAAAATTTAACGGTAAAGCAGAAAATTGCATCCGCGCTCCGCCATGGACAAACAGAATCCGATAATTGTCGGGCAAGCCGGTCAACTCGCGAAACAGCGATTGTGCTTGCTCAAGAACAGTGACAAATTCTTTGGCGCGATGGCTGATTTCAATGATCGAAACCCCCATCCCCTGAAAATCGAGCCATTCCTGCTGGATCTGCTGCATGACAGGTTCGGGCAACATCGCCGGACCAGCACCAAAATTATAAACCTTCTCTGCCATTATCTTCCTTTCTGATAACAAAATCGGAACTTCAACCGTCCCCGGAAGGGATAGAAGACGAAGGAGATTCGAGAAATCATTTCACCACCCTGAGCCCCCCTTTGCCCGGCGGGGGATCGGTTGGTGGCTTCGGCTCATCATCAGGCTCAGACACTGAAACCTCTGCTGGCTCATCCTCTAACTGCGGCAAAGTGCCGCTCTGCAACATCTGCTCAACAGAATTGGCAATGGTCAGACACTGCTTCATACACACCTTGAAAGCCGGGCACATGGTACAATCGGCCTCACCCGCTGCAGCCTTTAAGCTGTGAACCAGCAATTCAACACTCTCTAATTGTGACAGGGGAACAAAATACATAACGTCCTCTATGCCATCTCTCGATCGGCAACCTTAGCAAAAGCACTCAACTTATCCATCATAACTTGAAAATCCTCAAACCGTAGCGATTGCGGCCCATCACTGGCAGCTTTTTCCGGGCAAGGATGAACTTCGACAATCAGCCCATCAGCACCCGCCGCGGCAGCAGCATAAGACATCGGAGCAATCAGGGACGCGTGCCCCGTTGCATGGGATGGATCGATGATGACCGGCAGATGGGTCTGCTGTTTCAATACCGGCACTGCTGAAATATCGAGAGTATTTCGCGTCGCGGTTTCAAAAGTACGAATTCCCCGTTCACAAAGGATCACGCGCCGATTTCCTTCGGAAAGGACATACTCGGCACTCATCAGAAATTCCTGGATGGTGGTCGACATCCCGCGCTTGAGGAGAATCGGCTTGTCGAGTTGGCCAAGCATTTTCAGCAGGGCAAAGTTCTGAGTATTGCGGGCACCCACTTGCATCACATCGGCATAGCGAGCGACCAGTTCAACATCACGCGGATTAACTACTTCAGTCACAATCGGCAGGCCGGTTAATTCGCGCGCCTCAGCCAACAGCTTCAAGCCATCCTCTTCCATCCCCTGAAAAGAGTATGGACTGGTCCGTGGCTTGTAGGCACCACCACGCAATAGCCTGGCGCCGGACTTCTGCACCGCAACGGCCGTTTCACAAATCTGCTCCCGATTCTCAACCGCACAGGGTCCAGCCGCGACGACAAATTCTTTACCGCCAAAGGCCAGGCCTGGAATAATTTCAACTTCACTCGGTTCCGGCTGAACCTCTCGACTTGCCAACTTATAAGGTTTTAGAATCGGAACAACATTCTCAACTCCGGCCATTGATAGCAAGGTCTGCAATTTTTCTTTGCCCCGCTCCTCACCAACGGCACCGATCACATTCCGTGTTTCACCATAAATGATATGTGGCTGATATCCCAATTCGACAATTTTCTTTTCGACAGCCGCAAGATCTGACTTTTCGGCCCCATTTTTCATAACAATAATCATTCTGCTCTCCTTCGTCGCCAGGGCGATAGAAAAGGCAAAAAAGCCGCCGAACTCCCGGCGGCCTCAATTTTCAAATAGTGCAAAAAAAAGAAAAACCATGGGAGAACTGTCAGCCGTTCCGCCATGGTTTGTGTCTCTCGAAGCTTTAAAACCTCTTACACACCCTTCCCCAAGGCAGACAGCTGAAAAAAGCCGAAAAACCAAAAGTAAAAGCTAAAGTAAGAAGCGTTAAAAGTCATATTTATTCCCTCTTTCTGGTCACGCAGACTACACAAGGGTGAAAAAACACGCAAGCAAAAAAACATCGCAATCCGCAGGACTATTTTCCCTTGACAGCACCTGCCCCTTTGGTTATAAACGGACTTCGATTCGCCCAGATAGCTCAGTCGGTAGAGCAGAGGACTGAAAATCCTCGTGTCGGCAGTTCGATTCTGTCTCTGGGCACCAGCAAATTCAAAGGGCTACAGCGAAAGTTGTAGCCCTTTTTTGTTTAAATTCTTTCAGCTCATTAATTTATACGTGAACAGCCTGCCTCGCCTTGACAAAGTCCCCTGCTGACCTTCGGACTGCTTTCGCCTGATCAGAGTTATTTATTCATTCTGGTTATCTTTGACCCTTCAAGCGAAAGGTTGTACATCAACCCTTTGTTGCCAAAGACAAACCCAATAATAGGGTCTTTGATATTTGTTGTATCAAATTTTTTGCCCACTCCAAACTCAACCAAAGCGACAGAACCATCAACTCCAATTTCCCAACCATCGCTGCGACGAAAATCCTCCAATGCCTCCCGTGTCATAAATAGCAAAACAATGGTTTTCTTTTGCGCACCGAGTTGAAAACCAATCGATGCCGCTACTGTTGAGTAATAATCTACGCTTGTTTCTTTGATGCGCAGAACACCTTCACCATATTCTCCACCCACGCCAAAACCCGCTTTGTAGACGGACGGGAAAATCAGCACCCCCTCGGACTTTGCAACTAACCGTTTTGCCGGTCCCACTTCTGAATAAAATTCTTTCAGCGATGCATCCGCTTTGGCATTCAACTCAATTGCCGAAGCTGCATATAAATCACCAGAAAAGACCACGAGGGCAAGAACCATTAACAAAACTGTTCTGTAAAAGTATTTCACCAAAAATCTCCTTTCATGCAAGCCTTCTTTATATTTATGTTCTAGCTGTTAAGTGCCAGCACATCGTAGACAAAAAAATGTGCCAGGACATCGTTTACAAAATAGATCTCTGACAATCGAATAGCCACCCTTTATTCTTCTGAGCATTTCCACTGTGGAGGTGCTCATGAATGAAGAAGAAAAACTACGTATCT
>LLYT01000032.1 GCA_002049545.1 Deltaproteobacteria bacterium tcs-42
TTTGTGAGCAAGACGGAAATCGCATTTTCGGCTTGCGGAGTTGAAAAGGCCCAGGATGGGACTTTTTCAACATCCTGCTAGTATATCCCTTTTCATAAGAACGATCAGACAGCCTTGACAACATTGGGACTGAGACAGATAATGCCGCTCTGATGATTCCACAACCAACCTGAAACCGGTAAATCCTCAACAGTTCCCGGTCAAAGAAAATGGGGCATGTTTATGAAGATTTCGACAGATTTCCTGATTATAGGTACCGGGATTGCTGGTCTTTCCTATGCTTTAAAAGTCGCGGATCGAGGAACTGTTTCTCTGGTGACCAAGCGGGATATTGATATCTCTGCCACCCAGTTGGCTCAAGGTGGAATTGCGACTGTTTTTTCCTCTGTAGACAGTTTTGCCTCCCACGCTGAAGATACAATGGTCGCAGGGGGTTACCTTTCTGATCCCGAGATTGTCGATCTGGTTGTCGAAGCCGGACCTTCAGCTATCCATGACCTGATCGACTGGGGCGTTCAATTCAGTCGTAATACAGACGATCAGTACGATCTTACGCGTGAGGGAGGCCATTCTCACCGGCGGATTCTCCACGCCAAAGACGCCACCGGTCGTGAAATTGAAAGGGCACTGGTTGATGCGGCTCTCAAACACCCTAATATCACCCTCTACCAACATCACATTGCGGTTGACCTCATTACCGAAAGTAAAGTTTTACATAAAAATATCGAACAAAATCGTTGCCTTGGTGCTTATATCCTGGACATAAAGGACAACGACGTTCTCACCTTCGGAGCTCAGTTTACAGTTCTGGCAACTGGCGGAGCGGGGAAGGTTTATTTTTTCACCTGTAACCCGGACATTGCAACAGGTGATGGTATTGCTATCGGCTGGCGTGCCGGTGCCGACGTCGCTAACATGGAGTTTATGCAATTTCACCCGACAACTCTCTATCACCCATTCGCCAAATCGTTCCTGATTTCAGAAGCGGTGCGTGGTGAAGGTGGAATCTTGAAATGTGGTGACGGTTATCCCTTTATGCCCGATTACCATGAATTAAAAGATCTGGCGCCACGCGATATCGTCGCCAGAGCCATCGACAGTGAAATGAAAAAAAACGGTGCTGACTGCGTATTCCTTGACATCAGCCATAAAGATTCTGACTTTATCAGAGATCATTTTCCAATGATTCATGAAACCTGCCTCGGTTTCGGTATTGATATGACCAAAGAACCTATCCCGGTTGTCCCGGCAACTCACTATCTTTGTGGCGGGCTGTGTACAGACGAATCGGGGGAAACCAATATTCGCAACCTGTTTGCTATTGGTGAGGTCGCCTGTACGGGGCTCCATGGTGCCAACCGCCTGGCCAGCAATAGCCTTCTTGAAGGGGTTGTTTTCGCTAAAAAAGCTGCTGACATTTCAATTTCACGCCTGGGAGAAAAGCTGCCACAAAACCTCCCGGTTCCCCCCTGGGATTGTGGTAATGCGACCGACAGCGATGAAGAAGTTATCGTTGCCCATAACTGGGATGAAATTCGCCGCTGCATGTGGAATTATGTCGGCATTGTTCGCTCAGATAAACGCTTACAGCGGGCGATGAATCGAATTTTATTGATTCAGAAGGAAATTGATCAATACTACTGGGATTTTCTGCTGACATCTGACCTGATCGAACTACGCAACATTACGACAGTTGCCAGACTGATTGTTCAAAGTGCCCTGTCACGTCATGAAAGTCGGGGACTCCATTACACCATTGACTACCCTGAACGGGATGATAACAATTTTAAGCACGACACAGTCATACCTGGTGACACCATACAAACCAGGGACGACTAACTTACAGGGGTAAATATTTTGGATATCGATACAATCCGGTCAAAAATCAACCAACTCGACCAGGAACTGCTCCGTATTTTCAATGAACGAGCCGCTTTAGCCCTTGAAATAGGTGAAGTCAAAAAACAGCTTGATTTGCCGATTTATGACCCTAAGCGGGAAAAATTAATTTTTGAACGAATCCAAAAAGCGAATACAGGTCCCCTGGATAATTCGGCAATTATCCGTTTATTTGAGCGAGTGATTGACGAAAGCCGCAGTCTGGAACGGACACATACGAAGGGAAGCCGTTAAAATGCTGGTTATTATGAAAAGAAAAGCTACCGACAGCAATCTGGAGCAGGTCAAGCAATTTCTGGTTGAGCAAGATTGCGATTTTCATCAGTCAACGGGCGCTGATCGAATTATTCTTGGGGTTGTTGGTGATACCAGTAATATCAATTGCGAGTCACTTAAAGAGATTCCCGGAGTACTCGATTTCTATAAGATTCCCGACGAAGAGTGAAAGATATCCTCGATCCTTCTCAAGCATAATGATTTCGCAAAAACTCGTGGAATGACTATTCTGCACCGATCTGCACGATAGTCTTGACTATTTCCACAAAACATTGCTGTTCCCGGCTATGATGGCTTGATTGGTCATGAATTGCAATTCGTTTCAAGGAGTTTAGACGGGTTGTCTATACCCCGGCCCCTAACCCACAACTTCTGATTTAGTAAACACCGTCCGAAGAATCTGCCCTGCCCCTTCAATCGTCTCACGCGCACCTTCTTCACGATCAACCAGGGTCACGATTCCGGCCACTTCAAGACCTTCTTCCTCGGCGCGTTCTACCGCCTTCATTGAAGAACCACCGGTTGTCGTCACATCTTCTACGATAACGACTCGGGAACCTGGTGGCAGATTCTTCCGCCCTTCCAGCCACTGACCGGTGCCGTGCACTTTTGGTTCTTTGCGGATAATAAAGGCATGCACACTGCTGCCATCCAGCTGGGCTGCAATAGAGGTTGCCGTCGCGATCGGGTCGGCGCCAAGGGTCAACCCGCCAACGCCATCAATTGGCCCGGCAAATTTTTTAACTTCATCCCAAAAGGCCTGGCCAACCAGTAAACCTCCTTGAGCATGCAAGCTTGTCTGTTTGCCATCAAAATAGAAATTACTTTTGCGGCCTGAAGCTAAAGTGACCTCACGCTCTTCATAAGATCGTTCACAGATTATAGTCTTCAATTGATCTTTAACGCTCATGTCTCTCTCCTGGAAATTACCTTAAAGATATGTTTCTAACATATTAATTCATTTATAAAAAATCCCACAGAGTGTAGTTAGAGGCTGTGTATCGTAGTTTCAAAAAAGCCCCAACTGGTCACTGTCGGTCAGGCGTGGGAACTTAACTGGATATTCACCACTAAAACAGGCATCACAGAAATCGAGCTTATGGTCGCCAAATTGCTCTAATGCTGCATGTAAACCCTTGATGTTTAAATAACAAATACTATCTGCTGTCACGTAGCGGGTAATTTCTTCGACCGTATGAGAGGCAGAGATAAGTTCCTTACGTGACGGGGTATCAATACCATAGAAACATGGGTAGCTGGTCGGCGGACTGGAAATTCGCAAATGGACCTCTCTAGCGCCGGCATTGCGAATCATTTTTACAATTTTTCTCGCAGTGGTTCCACGCACAATCGAATCATCAACGACCACGACCCGTTTCCCCTCAAGAATGTCACGAACCGGGTTAAGCTTCAGTTTGACGCCAAAATGGCGAATTGCCTGTTGCGGCTCAATAAAGGTCCGTCCGACATAATGGTTACGGATCAAACCCAACTCAAACGGTAAACCCGCCTCTTCGGCAAAACCCATTGCCGCCGGCATTCCTGAGTCTGGTACGGCAATCACCAGATCAGCATCAACGGGATATTGACGCGCCAGTTGGCGACCAAATTCTTTTCTGACCGGATAAACCATCCGATTGAAAATACGACTGTCGGGGCGAGCAAAATAGATATATTCGAAGATACAGGGGGTATTGCGCCCCTTCTCTTTAAAAGGAAAGTAAGATTTCATCCCGATTTTATCGACAACAATCATTTCTCCCGGTTCAATCTCACGAATATATTCAGCTTCAATCAAATCAAAAGCACACGACTCAGAAGAAACGACGAAAGCCCCATCCAGCTTCCCCAGACTCAGAGGACGAAATCCACTTGGATCACGAACAGCAATCATCCGGGTTTCGGTGAGAAAAGCCAGACTGTAGGCTCCTTTGATCTGCTGTAAAGATTCACAAACCCGTTCCACCAGCGAGTCGGATTGTGCCCTGGCGATCAGATGTATAATCGTTTCGGTGTCTGCGGTGGTTGAAAAAATAGAACCACTCTTTTCCAGCTCATTGCGCAGTTCCGGGGCATTGACCAGATTGCCATTGTGAGCCACAGCAATGCTGCCGCGCGAATAATCGACCATAATCGGCTGACAGTTTTTGACATCATTGCCACCGGCGGTCGAATAACGGACATGCCCGATTGCCGAACGCCCCGGTAATTTGGCAAAAGCATCATCCTGCTTAAAAACGTCAGCAACCAATCCCATGCCGAGGTGAGCCTTGAGATGCATCCCGTCTGAGGCGACGATGCCGCAACCTTCCTGGCCGCGATGCTGCAGAGCATAGAGACCCAGATAGGTCAGATTCGCTGCTTCAGGATGGCCAAAAATCCCAAACACACCACATTCTTCATGAAGTTTATCGAACATGAGTATCAATGACTCCTTAAGTCGGGTAAGTCAGGCTGCAGGAAGACCTGCCTAACAGTCTAGCGTAAAAGTTCTTTGTAACTATTCACCACCACTACTGATAGGGGCTTGTGGTACCCATGGAAAGGGCGTCTGTCGCCATGGACGGCGCAAAGTGGCCCTTGGAATGGGTGCCTCAAGGCATTGCTGAACAGTTATAGTTCTTTTTCTATAAAATTGACAGCGTTCCGATACAACAACAGCCCCATCCCCTCTTCGGGCAATGTTTCCCGGGTCCAGCGGGGATGATGGGTACGGTGGACGTAGGCTTCGGGGTGTGGCATCAGACCAAACAGTCGCCCGGTCGGGTCACAGATTCCGGCAATGGAAGCGTGACTGCCGTTGGGATTATCGGGAAAATCCATGGTCGGATGAAGATCGCAATCGGCGTACTTCATCACTGTCAAATGAAGATCTTCGAGTTGTTGCAGGGTCTCAGGTTTATCGGTCACAAACTTCCCTTCACCATGCCTTATCGGCAGATACAGACCATTTAATCCACGCGTATAAACACACGGGGAGTCAGGATCTATCTGCAGCCAACTCCAGCGATTCTCGAAACGTCCACCATCATTGTTTGTCAGGGTGCAAGACTGTTGAAAATCGCCATCAATCGCGGGCAGTAAACCCATTTTTACCAGCAACTGAAAGCCGTTACAGACACCCATCACCAATTTACCGGCAGCAATAAACTCTTTCAACTGCCCGGCCAGAGATTGAGCCTGTTCGTCAGCATGACCGGCAACCTGAGCGTGCAAAAGTCGATTCGCTCCAGCCTTGGCACTGCCCAGATCATCACCATCGAGAAAACCACCGGCAAGGTTGAGAAAATGATAATCATTCAAATCCACTCGCCCGGCAAGCAATTCTGCGATATGAACAATATCGGCATCAGCACCGGCCAGACGGCAAGCATGAGCGACTTCACGTTCGCAGTTGGTGCCATGACCGGAAATAACAATCGCTTTGACTGTTTTGGCCATCCTACATCTCCTGTAAAGGCGCTTGCCACGCCTGCTTCAAATGTTCAAGTGAGGCATGAACCAGATTCTGTCCATGCAAACCATTAATAATCAGATGGGGCTGCTCGATAACCTGTCCAATACGGCGACAACTCTGGCCGTTAAACAACGCTTCAAAAGTTTCTTTCTTTGCCACCGGGACAGTCACCAGCAAACGACTCTGGGATTCGGAAAAAAGGAGTTTATCCTCACGCATGGGGTGATCAACATCGAGATAGGAGAGTTCAACCTGAATCCCGAAGCCGCCGGCAAAAGCAGATTCCGCCAGAGCGACACCGAGCCCGCCATCAGAAAGATCATGACAGGAGGCGATCAAGCTTTGTTGCTGGGCTTGATTGAGTGTCCGATAGCGGAGCAGTGCTGGTTCAGCATTCACCTGCGGCACCCGAGCCCCCAGTTCATCCTGTTGGGCGTAATATTCCGAACCACCCAGTTCATTAGCTGTCGTTCCCAACAGATAAACGAGATCTCCCGCTTGCTTCACATCCATGGAAACAGCTTGACGTGCGTCGGCAATTTTACCGATCACCGAGAACAGAACGGTCGGTGGAATAGATATCCTGGATCCGCCGATCTGGTAGTCGTTCTTCATTGAATCCTTACCCGAAATCAGCGGGACCCCGTAAGCAACACAATAATCGTACAGTGCCTGATTCGCACGGACCAGTTGTGCTGCCTTGTATTGCCCATCGGGATTTTTCTCACTCTCAACCGGATCACACCAACAGAAGTTATCCAAGCCGGCGACATGATCAATATCACCACCCACCGCAACATAATTACGCAGCCCCTCATCAATAGCACAGGCCATCATGTGATAAGTGTCAATATCACTATAGCTGGGGCAAATCCCGTGGGAAACCACCACGCCCTCAAATGAGTCGAGTAAAGGTCGGTAAACAGCTGCATCCGATGGTCCATCATTGGCCACACCCAGCAGCGGTTTAATCACTGTTCCCGCCTGGACTTCATGATCGTAGCGACGCACGACCGCTTCCTTGGAACAGATATTCAAGCGTGACAGGAGGTGTTGCAATTGATCGGCAAGATCCTCGGGTTGTACAAAATCTGGCTCAGACAACTCTTTCGGCTCCCATTTTGCCGGAATAACCATCTGTGGAACACCGTCATGAACGAAGTCCATACTCAAGTATGAAACTGTCTTCCCTTCATAGAGGCAATGAAAATAACCAGAATCGGTAAAAAGACCAAGATCACTCGCTTCAACATCCATCTCGGTCGCCAGAGAAATAAACGCATCCAATTTATCTTCAGGAACCGCAAGAGTCATCCGTTCCTGAGCTTCAGAGATCAGAATTTCCCAGGGTTGCAGCCCCGGGTACTTAAGTGGCGCACGATCAAGATGGAGTTCCAATCCCCCCGTATCTTCAGCCATTTCCCCGACGGAGGAAGAGAGTCCACCCGCACCATTATCTGTGATTGAGTTATACAATCCCTGATCACGGGCAATCATCAGAAAATCAAACATTTTACGCTGCGTAATCGGATCGCCAATCTGCACCGCAGTCACCGGGGATCCTTCGTGTAACTCCTCAGAAGAGAAAGTCGCACCGTGGATTCCATCCTTACCGATCCGGCCACCAGTCATGACGATATGATCGCCGACCAGAACCTGTTTTTCGTGACAGGGCTTATCGTGCAGCAGACGCGGCATCAACGATGCGGTGCCACAGTAGACCAGCGGTTTACCGGCAAACCGTTCATCAAATACGATCGATCCATTGATGGTTGGAATGCCACTTTTGTTGCCTCCATGTTCGACCCCTTCAACCACCCCTTCAAAAATCCGGCGTGGATGCAGCAGCCGTGGCGGCAACTCTTTTTCTAAAAACGGTGAGGCAAAACAAAAGACATCGGTATTGAAAATCAGCCGCGCCCCCATACCGGTTCCCATGCCATCACGGTTGACACCGACAATGCCCGTCAAAGCACCACCGTATGGATCAAGTGCGCTGGGTGAATTATGGGTTTCAACTTTAAATACAACACTCCAGTCTGCATTGAACTCAATCACACCGGCGTTGTCTTTAAACACCGATAGGCAATAATCATTTTCACCCAGATTCTCACGAACCTTGTCGGTCGCTCCAACAATGTAAGTCTTAAATAGAGAATCTATGACCTGCCGATTGCCGTGTTCATCTTCATATTCGATTTTTGCCGAGAATATTTTATGTTTACAATGCTCGCTCCAGGTCTGGGCCAGAGTTTCCAGTTCAACATCGGTCAGTTCAACTCCAAGGCCAACCTTTTGCCGTTCTGCAATAACCTGAGGATCGGCAATATGGCGCTTGATTTTGTGCATCTCTTCAAGATTCAATGCCAACATCCCTTGGCGGCTGATGTCGAGCAATTCTTTATCGCTCAACTCCAGACCCAGGGTACGGACCGTCGGAGTGGTATCACTGACGACCCTGGGAATTGAAACCGGCACTCCAACTTGCGGATCAAGCTCGTCGGCAGACAAAATTGTCCAGTGTTGAATCAAGCCATTGGCCAGAAAATCGGCGACAATTTTGTCAGCAATGACTTTATCGGTCAAACCGGTAAACAGGTACTGAGTCGATGTATAGACCGCCTCCCCCTCAGCAAAAGGTCGCCCGGTCAAATATTGAATCGCTTCCCTGGCAGTGCGACCGGTGTTGTCGGTCACCCCGGGACGAAAACCAACTTCGACGAGCATATCAAAGCGACTGGCCAACGGCTGGTTGACGGCATATTCCTGAATCACGGGATCAGAAAAAGGGCCGGCAGCTGCCTGTTCGACTTCATCTTCACTGAGTGTTGCATCGACGGTGTAAACATCGAGAGTTCGCACCGAATGTAAATCAATATTCAGATGTTCGCTTATCTCACGCCGCACCCGTTCACCACGAGCGTCTTTGACGTCTTTTTTAAGTCCTACAACAATTCTCCAGGCCATTTTCACTCCCCAAAAAAGAAGATTTTATCTGTATCAGGAAACCATCACAGGACTGGCGACAAAGCAGACGCTAGCACATCTTTGTCGTCCGATAATAATTTCCGGGTTATGACCGCAATCAGTCAACGTCTGACGAAATGTTTCTCCGGCAAGATCGGGGCAGTTATTTTCCTCACTCAGATGGGCCAAAAACAATGCCTCAAGACCAGACCAACACGTCTCTTTCAGCAGCAGACACGATTCATGATTTGACAAATGGCCGTGGCGGCTGCGAATGCGTTGCTTCAGACTCCAGGGATAGGAACCATTCTGCAGCATCTGCTCATCATGATTTGCTTCAAGCACCAGAACCCGGCAATTTTTTAATTGTTCGGCAACCAGCCGGGTTGGTATTCCCAGGTCGGTCGCAAATCCAATTTTACCTTCACTTGATTCAATTGTGAAACCTACTGGATTAACAGCATCATGGGTTGTTGAAAACGGTGATATTGACAGATTTTGAAAAGAAAATGTTTCGCCACTGGAAAAATGGTGCAAATCTGCAACCTTACCCAGTTTGGGTAAGGCAGTATGGGTTTGTCGGTCGATAAAGACTGGTAAATTATGACGCCGGGCAAGGGGCCCTATCCCTCCGACATGATCGTGATGTTCATGAGTCACAAGAATTCCGTGTAAATCTTCGCCGGCAAGCCCCACAGTAGAGAGACGCCGCTCGGTTTCTACACCGGACAACCCTGCGTCAATCAACAATCGGCAGCCATCGACCTCAATCAATGTGCTGTTTCCACGACTACCGCTGGCCAATAAACATACCCGCACTCGGTTGTTCCCTTTCATCACCTGAAGAGGGGCCCTTATACCTAATATTACCACGTGCTGCAAGGAATGATTTTCATGGAAAGAGATTTGCAAACTGGATGATTTCAGGTACTCTTGAAGCGAGAATTTATGTATCGTACTGAACAGCTCAAAATCTTTGAAAAATATCTGTTTCATGTCCTACAGGGAGGTTATCAATGTCTGTAAAAGTGGCAATTAACGGCTTTGGTCGAATTGGCAGGAACGTTTTGCGCATCGCCAGCCAATCTAATGCGTTTGATGTGGTTGCAGTGAATGATCTGACCGATGTAAAAACACTCGCACATCTATTTCAATACGATTCAGTTCATGGCATTTTTTCAGGACAAGTTGAGACCGATGATGAAAACCTGATTGTTAACGGTCATTCGATCAGAATTCTCTCTCAACGTGATCCTGCTCAACTGCCATGGGAGGAGCTAGGTGTTGATATTGTCATGGAGGCGACAGGACTTTTCAGAACCCGTGATCAGGCGGCTCAACACCTTGCCGCAGGAGCTAAAAAAGTCGTCATCAGCGCCCCTGGAAAAAATGTCGATCTCACTGTCTGTATGGGAATCAATGAAACCGATTATGATCCGACAACACATCACATTATTTCAAATGCCTCCTGTACCACCAACTGCCTGGCTCCGGTCGCCAAGGTTCTGCTGGAAAACTTTGGTATTGTGCGGGGCATGATGACCACAGTTCACTCCTATACCAGTGATCAGAATATTCTCGATTTTCCCCATTCAGATCTACGCCGTGCCCGCGCCGCTGCAGTCTCCATGATACCCACAACCACAGGTGCTGCCCAAGCAACGGCCCTGGTCCTGCCGCAACTGAAAAATAAGCTCGACGGGATGGCAATCCGGGTTCCAACTCCCAATGTCTCACTTGTTGATCTTGTCGTCGAAACCGAAAAGACAACCCGTATCGATGAAGTGAATGGAGCCATGCGGGCAGCAGCAGACAATGAACTCAAAGGGATTCTCGATTATTGCGAGCTTCCCCTGGTCTCTCATGATTTCAACGGATCACCAGCATCATCAACCTTCGACTCACTGGTCACCAACGTTATCGACGGAACCATGGTGAAAGTCATGGCCTGGTACGATAACGAATGGGGTTATTCCTGTCGGATGTTTGACGTGGTGCGTTATATTGCAGCGCAATAATTTATCCTTCTAAGCTTAATTACCTTCCCGGAGAGAAGAATGTTTAACAAAAAAACCCTTCAAGATATTGATGTTCAAGGTAAGCGGGTTTTCTGTCGCTGTGATTTCAATGTGCCGATTGACGAGAAAGGGACCATTACCGATGACACACGGATCAAAGCAGCATTGCCAACCATCCGTCATCTGATTGAACACGGAGCTCAAGTGATCCTGGCCTCCCACCTGGGTCGCCCGAAGGGGAAACCTGCTCCGAATTTCAGCCTCCGCCCGGTGGCTACACATTTGAGTCACATCCTTGGGCAATCGGTTATGATGGCACCCGATTGCATTGGTGAGGACGTTCAACACTTGGCTAACCAGTTAAACGACGGTAGCGTTATGCTCCTGGAAAACGTCCGCTTCCACATTGAAGAAACTGATAATAACCCTGAGTTTGCCGAACAATTAGCATCCCTGGGTGAGATTTACATTAATGATGCCTTTGGCACAGCTCACCGCGCCCATGCATCAACTGAAGGAGTTGCGCGGTTACTTCAACCGGCCGTCGCCGGTTTTCTTATGGAAAAGGAACTCCAATATCTCGGTGGCGCATTAGCGAAGCCGGTCCATCCTTTTGTGGCAATTATTGGCGGGGCTAAAGTCAGCGACAAAATCACTGTCATTGAAAACCTGCTGACTCGGGTCGATACGATTCTCATCGGTGGCGGGATGGCTTATACCTTCCTTAAAGCACAGGGATGTGAAATTGGTCAGTCCCTGGTTGAAGAGGATCGGATTGCTCTGGCTGGCGACCTTTTAAATAAAGCCGAAAAACATGGTGTGAAATTTCTTTTGCCGACTGATCATAGCGTAGCAGAGAATTTTTCTGCAGAGAGTCCTTCTATCACCGCGAATAATGCCGATTTTCCAATT
This sequence comes from Deltaproteobacteria bacterium tcs-42, assembly GCA_002049545.1. Taxonomy (GTDB): domain Bacteria; phylum Desulfobacterota; class Desulfuromonadia; order Desulfuromonadales; family Geopsychrobacteraceae; genus Desulfuromusa. Next base: position 11,530 of record LLYT01000032.1, read on the forward strand.
TCAGGGATGGGGCTCGATATCGGGCCGAAAACGATTCAAACCTACAACCAGCAGATTGATACGGCAAAAACAGTGATATGGAACGGCCCTATGGGGGTTTTTGAATTCGCCAGGTTTGCCAAGGGAACTCTTGCCATTGCTGAAGCATTAGCCAATGCGGACTGTTTATCCATTATTGGCGGAGGCGATTCTGTTGCCGCAGTCAATAAAGCAAACCTGCAAGATCAGATGACCCATATTTCCACCGGCGGTGGAGCTTCACTTGAATTTCTTGAAGGGAAAGATTTACCGGGTGTTGTGGCGTTGACAGATAGATAATTTATAAAATTCAGGTTGTTTTTGCCACCTGACTGACGCAGAGCTAACCAAGGAGAAATCAAGATATGCGCAAACCGATCATTGCTGGAAACTGGAAACTCAACAACACCATCACCGAATCTCGTGAACTTTCTACACAGCTGGTCACGGGTCTTAAAAATACAGAGGACAGAGAAATCATCATTGCACCCATCTATACAGCTTTATCAGCCGTTGCAGAAGTGATCAAAGATTCTCCTGTGCAACTGGCCGCACAAAACTGTTATCCGGAAACAAAGGGCGCTTTTACCGGAGAAATATCCCCCGAATTTCTTCAAGATGCCGGTTGCCAATACGTCATTCTCGGCCATTCTGAACGCCGCCAATTGATGGGTGAAACTGACCATTTCATTAACCAGAAACTGTTCAAGGTTCTCGAGACCAGGCTAAAACCAATTCTCTGTATTGGCGAAACTCTGCAGGAACGAGAAAATGGACAAATGTTGGAGGTTTTAAGTGCGCAGATCAAAGGTGGCCTTGCCAACCTCACAGCGGCAGAAATGGCCACTGTCGTGATTGCTTATGAACCGGTCTGGGCCATCGGAACAGGAAAAACAGCAAGTGCTGATCAAGCAGAAGAGGCCCACGCCTTTATCCGCCGCTTACTGCAGGATTTGTTCAATCCGCAAGTCGCCGACCAAACCCGCATCCTTTACGGTGGCAGTGTCAAACCCAATAATGTCGATGAGCTCATGACACAGGCAGATATCGATGGAGCACTGGTCGGTGGTGCAAGTCTGAACGCAGAAGATTTTATACGGATTGTTCAATTTGAACCGTTATCCTGACCCTGTCAATAAACGCAAGCAATTCAGCGGTTTTTTCCTGCATCAATCCAATTTCACCCCGCGATTCAACATTTAACCGAATCACCGGTTCGGTGTTTGATTCTCGCAGGCTGAAGCGCCACTCTCCCATATCAAGACTCAACCCGTCGGTCAAATCAAACCCCTTTGAGGCGGGTTCATAACACTCCCGAATCGCCTCTATAACTTGCGCTGAATCACCAACCTGACGATTGATCTCACCACTTGCCGGATACTTATTGATCCGCTCAGCAACCAGTTGTGATAACGGCAGCCCTCTCTGACTCATCAATTCAACCACCATTAACCATGGGATCATGCCACTATCGCAGTAGGCGAAATCACGAAAATAATGGTGGGCACTCATCTCACCACCATAAAGGGCATTCTCAGAGCGCATCCGTTCCTTGATGAAGGCATGCCCGGTTTTACTTTGAATAGGCATCCCGCCGGCCTGTTGCACAATATCAATCGTGTTCCAGGTCAACCTCGGATCGTGGATAATTTTTTCACCGCGATTTTTGTTCAACAGAGCCTGAGCGAGGAGACCGACAATATAATACCCCTCAATAAAATTTCCTTTTTCATCAAAGAGGAAACAGCGGTCAAAATCACCATCCCAGGCAACACCGAGATCGGCCTGATGTTCCAATACGGCATCTCTGGTCAGGGTGCGATTTTCCGGTAACAGCGGATTCGGGATACCATGAGGAAAGGTGCCATCGGGCTGGTGGCAGATTTTGATGATCTCGAGAGGTAAATGTGCTTCCAAAAGATCAACAATGGGCCCCGCACAGCCATTGCCACCATTCATAACAACTTTGAGCGGTTTTAAACTCCATCGATCAAGATAAGCCAGAAGGTGCTCAATATAGGTCGTTTTAAAAGATACGGAGGTAATTTTACCCGTTTTATCTGGTCGTGAGAAAACTCCATTTTCCGCTAGTTGCCTAATCTGTTCCAAGCCCGTATCACCACTGATCGGTCTGGATTGTTCCCGCACCAGTTTCATGCCGTTATAATCAATGGGGTTGTGACTGGCTGTTACCATGATTCCACCATCCAGCTTTTGACTGAAGGTCGCATGATAAATTTCTTCTGTCCCACAAAGACCAATATCGAGAACATCCGTTCCACCATCAGCCAGCCCTTTTGCCAGTGAATCGCTCAGGGCTTGACTTGACAAACGGACATCTTGACCGACAACAACCCTTCCAGGTTGTAAAAACTGAGCATAAGCACGACCAATGCGCCAGGCAATCTCCTCATTGAGCTGGTCAGGCAAGCGACCGCGAATATCATATGCCTTGAAGCAACCAATATTCATGACCGAGCCTTCGCTTGTGGTTCACGACCATAGTCGTCATCCAAACGGACAATATCGTCCTCGCCCAGATAACTTCCCGATTGAACTTCAATAATTTCCAGAGGGATCCGCCCCGGATTTTCGAGACGGTGAACTTCACCAAGGGGAATATAGGTCGACTGATTTTCTGCAAGAACCTTGATATTTTCACCACAAGTAACTTTTGCCGTCCCTTTGACAACGATCCAATGCTCGGCGCGATGATGGTGTTTCTGCAGCGACAAGCTTGCCCCTGCCTTAACGGTAATACGCTTGACCTGGAAGCGCTCACCAACATCGACCCCCTCATAAGATCCCCAGGGACGATTGACCCGACGATGCAAGAGAGCTTCATTGCGTTGTTGTTGTTTTAGTTTTTCAACAATCGCCTTAACATCCTGAACTTTATCCCGGTGTGCCACCAAAACAGCATCGGCCGTTTCTACCACGACCAAATCTTCGACCCCAACCGTAGCGATCAAACGGTGGCTGGAGTGGAGATAACAATTGGTCGTCGCCTCGGTCAAAACATCACCAGTCAACACGTTACCATCAGCATCATGTGGCTGAACGTCCCAGAGTGCCGACCAGGAGCCAATATCATTCCAGTCTGCTGCAAGGGGAATCACCACCGCCTGATCAGTTTTTTCCATCACCGCATAATCAATTGAGTCGGCCGGACAGGCAGCAAAAGCAGCTTCATCCAACCGCTGAAAATCAAGATCACCGACAATACTGGCAAAGGCTTCCTGACAGGCAACTACCATTTTTGGTTGATAACGTTTCAGTTCTTCCAGATAGCGACTGGCACGGAACATAAACATGCCACTATTCCAATAATAATCGCCACGATCAAGGTAACCCTTTGCTGTGTCCAAATCAGGTTTTTCGACAAATTCTGCAACGGGGAAAAATGTTTCGCCTGAGGTTTGATCAGCACGAATATAGCCATAACCGGTTTCGGGCTGTGTCGGCACAACACCGAATGTGACAAGAGACCCCTGTTCTGCCTGTGCAGCTCCCAACTGCACCGCCTGGTGAAAGCTCGACACATCCTGGATCAGGTGATCTGCGGGCAAGATCAGCAAAACCGGGTCAGTTTCCATTTTTTGAGCATGGAGTGCTGCAATGGCAACGGCTGGTGCGGTATTACGTCCACAGGGTTCAAGGATGATTGCCTGAGGCTCTTTGGCCAGCTGACGGACCTGCTCAGCGACCATGAAACGATGGGCATCGTTACAGACAATGAGCGGCCCTTCGACATCCTCAATCCCATCCAGACGATTAACGGTTTCCTGGAGCATGGTTTTGTCACTCCCCAGCGGGAGTAACTGCTTTGGATAGAGCTCACGTGAAAAAGGCCAGAGACGCGTCCCGGCACCACCCGATAAAATAACCGGCAAAATCATTTATATCCCTCCAATGAACGACCCCGCAGCAAGCTACGGGGTATCGAAATTCTGTAGGGTGGGCAACTGCCCACCAGATTTTGCGTCACCAATCACAGGTGGTGGGCGGTGCCCACCCTACATGTGATTAACCCGGCAAGCCGCGGGGAATTCGACCCAACATTGATTAAACAAATTCGTTCAGATCAAGATTCCTTCAATGCGTAACCAGCCCCCCTGACGGTATGGATCAGTTTTTTCTCAAATTTCTGATCAATCTTATTGCGCAGATAGTTGACATATACATCAATAATATTGGTAAAAGAGTCAAAGGTATAATCCCAGACATTTTCGGCAATCATAAGACGTGTCAGTACCCGATTCGGATTACGCATGAAATATTCGAGCAGGGCGTATTCTTTGGAGGTCAGGACGATTTCTTCTCCGGCGCGCCAGACTTTATGAGCAACCGGGTCAAGCTTAAGGTCAGCAAAGAATATTTCGGCGCCACGGTCGTTGGTGCCACGCCGAATCAGGGCACGACAACGGGCAACAAGCTCGACAAAGGCAAAGGGCTTTGCCAGATAATCATCAGCACCGATATCCAGACCAGTGACTTTGTCTTCGACAGAATCGCGCGCCGTCAAGCACAGAATCGGGGTCATAATATCTTTTTCACGAAGAGCTTTAACTGCAGCCAGACCGTCCATTTTTGGCAACATAATATCCATCAGGATCAAATCAAAAATCTCAGCTTCTGCCTTTTGAACCCCCTCTTCCCCATCAAAAGCGACATCGACAGAAAAACCCTCTTCCTCAAGCCCCCGCCGTATAAAAGTTGAAACTTTTTTTTCATCTTCAACAACAAGAATTCGCATTGCAGGTCTCCTTTGTGATTATAATAATAAGAAACTTATTAGTTCAAATTAGCAGATAAAGGGAGGATCCTCAAGAAAAATTGTTATTCCGGGATTTTAAAACAAATAATGCCAAAGAAGATCCAAACGCCCCCTTCTGATCAGAGCCTTACCGGAATAGCGCATGATTTCCCGCACCTTTTCACGGTGATCAGGTCGATAACAATGGACGTGACAGTGTTTGCAAGCGGGTCTCTCCTCAAGGGGACAATTTAAACGCCGCTCAATCGCATAGATCAAAAAATCTCGACACGACGCACAACATCGATACTTTTCTAAACAAGCAAGCTGTCGTGGCAGACTCGAAAGAGGTTCTCGTGTTTCGGCATGGTGATCACGACAATAGACTGAGGTGAAGAGAGCCAGAATTTTTAAATCTTTCTTTTCTTTATGGGTCAGATGAGGTGTTTTGTGAGGTATCATGATCTGGTTCAGGTCTCTTTATAGCTCTCTGCAAGGACAGACAAACGATCGTTATCGAGAATCTCAATTTTTTTCCCCTTAACCCGGATCAGTTCGTCATCAGAAAGTTTCCGCAAGGTTCGCGACAAAGTTTCACTGGTGGTCCCCAGGTTCGAAGCGAGCTGGCTTTTAGAAACGGGGAGTAAAATTGATCCCACTTTTTCATCAGTGAGGCTCAGAAGATAACGTGCCAGGCGTGCGGGGACATCGCGAAAGGTCTGATCTTCAATCAGCACGGTAAATTGACGCAAAAAACGGGACAGTCCGGCAATGATATTAATCGCCAGTTGTGAATGATGATGCAGCAACTCCAGAAAATCGCGCTTTGGGAAAAATAACAGTTCAGAAGTTGCCAGTGCTTCGGCAAATGCAGGATAACGGCCATTATCAAAAATAGCCGCTTCGGCAAAGCTGTTCCCCGGTTGAACGACATGCAGGATACGTTCTTTCCCCTCCGGGGACAACTTGTAAACCTTGACTTTACCGGAGGCAACAATATAAAACCCGTCGGCCTCGGCACCCTCCTCAAATAAAATCTCACCTTTATTGAACTTGCGAATCCGCAGGATGGGCAACAATAAACTCAAATCGGTTGTCGTCACACCGTTAAATAACTGACACTGCTTAATAATCTCAGAAGAATCAATATCCACTTATCTCACCTGTAATTTCTTCGAAAAGCACTTATCGTTAACCTGATTATTTGATATAATCAAAAATTCCAAACCATAAAGGATACAGCAATGAAGTTATTTCAAATACTTATAATCAGCTTTTTAATGGTTGTCAATTCAATTGGCAGCGCATTTTGTCAGGATATCACCCTGTCCTGGGATCCCAGCCCTACCCCGGAAGTGACTGGTTACAAAGTTTACTACAAACAAGACAATATGGATTTTCCTTTTGATGGAATCGGAGCAACAGAAGGCGCTTCACCTGTTGATGTTGGTGATGTTCTATCAACAACCTTGACCGGCCTGAGTGATGGGGAAACTTATTATTTTTCAGTCACTGCTTACAATAATGCCGATGCGCAGAGTTCTTACTCCAACATTGTCAGCAACAGCTGGTTACCTGCGTTGGTCATCCCCGAGAATGGCGCAACCAATGAACCTGTTCCGGTGACCTTCCGTTGGGAAACGGCCCCTTCCGGTTACGATGTCAGCTATACCCTCTTTTACGGTACAGATGAAAATGAGGTCAGAAATGCTGGATCTATAGTCACCATTCCACCGCCCTCTAACAATAATCTGCCCACGGGAATTATCATCGTACTAGCGGCCCTTACACTGGTTATGATGAGTACAAGATATGGCTCGCGGATCAAATTTTTACCACAGACCGCAAGCCTTCTACTGATTGCTTTATCAGGCGGCTTTCTAACGGCCTGCGGAGGTGGCGGGGGTGGCGGAGATGGATCGACAAGCAGTCATTCCGTTGCGAGTTCTGAAGAATCGGTTCTTTATTCAATCAATAAGGGAAGCAGTGATTATCATCAGGCATACGATTTAGAGGCATCAACGACCTATTACTGGAAGATTGTTGCGACCGATACACAAGACCCGAATCTGACCTATGAAAGTGAAGTACTTTACTTCACAACAGGTGAGTTTTAATCACTTTTCACGATTGATGCAATCCATGCTTTTTCAGTAAATCGTAGAAGGTTGGCCTGCTGACCGCCAACTCCTCTGCGGCTTTAAGAACGTTACCCTGTGACCTTTCCATGGCTTGCTGTAGCAAAGCACTTTCAACCTGCCTCCGAGCTTCCTTTAAAGTCGTCCCGGCGAAGCTGAATTCATTGGCCACAGTCGGGGCGCTTTGAAGCGTTTCGCCTCCACACGCCTGATCCGATGCGGTCATTTCTTGTTTTTCTTCAAAGCCAAGATCACACGCTTCGACAATCGGTGTTTCGGCCATCACCACCGCCCGTTTGATCTTATTTTCAAGCTCTCGCACATTTCCAGGCCAAGCGTAACTCCTTAACCATTGCAGTGCAGACGAACTGAATCCCCTCACTTTTTGTCCAAATTCGTCACCGAAGCGGCGCAGAAAAATATTGGCCAGAAGTTCAATATCTTCTCCCCGTTCACGCAATGGTGGGAGTTCAATGGCAATGACACCAATTCGATAATAAAGGTCTTCGCGAAATTTTCCATTTTGAATCGATTCCTGAATATCAACATTGGTTGCAGCAACAATCCGGGTATCGACAACAATATCTTCCCGACCACCCACTCGCTGGATCACTTTTTCCTGTAAAAATCTAAGTAGCTTCACCTGTAAAAGCGGTGCCATTTCCCCAATTTCATCAAGGAAGAGAGTGCCTCCTTCCGCATATTCCACCTTGCCCTGAACGCGGCTCTGTGCCCCGGTAAAAGCCCCCTTTTCGTGTCCGAAGAGTTCACTCTCAAGTAAACTTTCAGGGATTGCGCCACAGTTAATCGCAATAACATTATTATCTTTTCTGATCCCACGATTGTGAATTGCCCGGGCAACCACCTCTTTACCGGTTCCACTTTCACCGAGGATCAAAACAGGAACATCAATGGATGCCACCTTTTTAATCATGGCAAAGACCTGTTGCATCTGCGCACACTGGCCGAAAATACCACTAAAGCCATTCTCATCACTCTGGCTGGCGGAACTCTGCAGACGGCGATTTTCCTCTTCAAGTCCGGCAAGGTGAAAAGCCCGCGAGAGAATGATTTTTAACTCGTCCAGGTCAATTGGCTTGTGATAGTAATCGTAAGCCCCCATATCAACAGCAGCCAGAGCGTTCGTGTGATCTTCATTACCTGAAAGGACAATAACCTTGGTCATTGGTTGCTGCTGCAGCATACTCTGTAGACAACGTAAACCCTCAGTGGCTCCATCAATATCGGGAGGCAAGCCAAGATCCAGGGTCACAACGTCGGGGGAATGTTGCGCAAACAACTTGAGGGCCTCATCAACCGATTCAGCCAGAAGAATCCGGTACTCTTTTCCCAGCCCCCATTTCAGTTGTTTTCGAATCTCTTGACTGTCGTCTACTATGAGTAGTTTTTTCAAAAAAACGCTCCCTTTACCCAACAAAAGTTGTAACTATTCACCACCACCACTGATAGGGGCTTGTGGTACCCATGGAAAGGGCGTCTGTCGCCACGGACGGCGACAGTCGAACGGCCATGGACGGCACAAAGTGGCCCTTGGAATGGGTGCCTCAAGGCATTGCTGAACAGTTATCAAAAGTTAAAGCTGTCCCGTCTATATTTTACAATCGATCATTCAGAAAGCAACCTGTCACAACCGGAAAGAAAGATTGATTCTTATGCCGGCGAAACTTCTGCGGCTAATGGTAACAACAGGGTAAACGTTGTCCCCTGCCCCTCCTGACTCTCAACCTTGATGTGACCACCATGTGATTCAACAATTTGCTTACATTGATAAAGACCGATGCCAAAACCATGCTTTTTGGTCGTCTCAAAGGGTTTGAATAACCTGTTATCGATAAAATCACGACTCATTCCACAACCAGAATCGCTGATTTCAACAAATGCCGAACCATCACGTTGTCCATATTTTACCCGGACCGGACTGTCAGCAGTTGTCGCTTCAACAGCATTGACCAGCAAATTCAATACGACCTTATAGATCTCCTCTTCATCAACGGCTACCTGCGTCAGTAGACCATCGATTTCAACAGGGGCTCCCATCGTTCCAGCAGCATCTGAAACTATTTTATTTAACGCCACAGAAGCAATCACAAGTTCAGGTTTTTCTTTAATGTTTTTCAACCGCGCAATCAAGCCGTTCATGTTCAGAACCGTATTGGTGACTGTTTCCAGCATATCTTGCTGAAATTCAGGGTCGTCAATATAGTCGCGAGCATTATCGAGCATCAGCGACAGTCCCGAGACCTGATTTTTCAGATCATGCAATACAAAAGTTGAAACCTTGCCAATCGCTGCCAGTTCCCGGGCTGTCGTTAATTGTTCAGAGAGACGCAGCCCCTGAACCGTTGCAATCGCCTGGCAAGCCAGCATCTTCAGCAGATCATAATCTTCATAAGTCAATTCTTCTTCAGGATTAATCGGTTCGCCGAGAACGATAAAACCCTCCAGCTCTTCATCGAAGAGAAGTGGAACAACCAGAAAAGCACCCACATCAGCGAAAGATTCAACCAGAGATCCAGACAGTTCCGGATGATTCTCCTTCAGATTAACGATCCAGTCTTTCCCCTTGAGTGCAACAATGAGGGGGTCCGTTTCATAAAACGGGCGCCAGTCACGTCTGAAATTGAAGGAGGCTGTATAAATATAGCTTTTTGTTTCAAAATCATAGAGATAAAAAGCGCCCCCCTTGCAAGCTAATGGTTCGCACATCAGGTCAAGAATCGACGTCTGGATTTCGGTCAATGTCAATCCTGAAGCAACCCGATTAGCAAAACTTTGCCATTGTTGCCGATAATCATATTTACTCTGGTAAAAGTTTTTGTGCAGTATGACCTTGAGTTTGCGCCGCAAGCTCTCAGATAGAAAAACAATGGCAAGGCCAATCATACTAAGCATGAGCAAGACATAAAAAATCAACTTTGCATTTTCTATATCGAGATAACGTAACCCCTCACCAACCACCCCGAGAACAATCAGATAACCACCAACAATTACTAACACCACCGAACGGTGGGCAATACCGCGTGACAGAGCAAGTTTAGTGCCTGTCTCACGATAGGTGCGTGAATAACAAAATATCATGACAGCAATCAATACCGCCCCTGAGCGCATCCCCAGATAATTCATATTGATTGAGCGATACAGCAGACTGTGGCTGAAATAAAGGGCAAAGGATGCCAGCAGTAAACCGCTGCCCAGCACCATCAACTTAATCCCCCAGCGCTGGGTCTGATGGAGTCCCGCCAGGGTCCTCTCCAGTTGAACCAGGCCAAAAACCATAAAAATCAGCAGCAGCAGGTAAACAAGAAAGCCCGGTTTAGTGAGAAAAATAATATGCTCGACAGCAAAATCGGGAGAAAAAAGTAAATTTTCAATCGGCGTAACAATGATATAAATCAGGGCAAGGAGGGCAACGACTATGGATATCCAGAATCCACGCCCCTTATAGATTTCATAATTATCCCGAAAGGCCGTTTTTGTGTGGTAATAACAGCAAAAAACAACCATCGCCTCAAAAAAAAGGCCATACTTTCGCCAGAAAAAAAATTGCTCCGGGTTTTGAAGTGATTGCAGATCGATAAAAGTTAGGCCAGAGAGGAATAACAGCCCTGAAACAAGAAGCAGAGTTGAAACCAGATATGAACGGCGCAACAATAAAATAGTTGCGGCAATGGGGGATAAAATAATATTCGACCAAAGAAGAAACACGGATAAAATCCCTCTCTGCACACAAACATTGACAGGATCAGCAGGATAAGAGCGGCTAAAAAGCTCTACTCAACTCAGGCAAAAGCGACCCAGATTTTTGCGACGCCATCACATCAAGCTTTATTCAGTAACCGCCCAACCCCGAAATACTCAAACCCATCATCCTTGATGGTGTCGGGTTCATACTGATTACGACCATCAAAGATAATTTTCTGTTTCATGATGCGACCCATTGCCGCAAGGTCGGGATTACGGAAAGGTTTCCATTCTGTCACCAACAACAAAGCATCAGCATCCTGCAACGCATCGTATTGATGTGCAGCTAACTTCACCTTTCCTGATTCAAACCAATCGGCAGGAAGCTCTTTGAAAGCTTCATCCATCGCTACAGGGTCATAAACGACCGCTTTTCCACCGGCGGCAATTAAATCGGCCAGCAATGTTTTCGCCGGCGCTTCACGCATATCATCGGTCCCCGGCTTGAAAGCCAATCCCCAGATCCCGAAGGTCAATCCTGAAAGATCAGAACCAAAGCGCTTCTCCAACTGGCGGGCAAACCAATGCTTCTGCTGATGGTTACGTTTTTCGACCGAAAGGAGAACTTCGGGTTCAAAATCGACCCCTTCGGCCATCCGGATGAGAGCCTGAACATCTTTGGGGAAACATGAACCACCATAACCACAGCCAGGATAAATGAAGGAGAAGCCAATTCTGCCATCGGAACCAATCCCTCGACGGACATTTTCAACATCAACGTCCATCAATTCACATAAATTTGAAATTTCATTGATAAATGAAATCTTGGTCGCCAACATCGAATTGGCTGCATATTTTGTCATTTCGGCATCACGGACTCCCATGAATATAGTACGTTCATGATTACGATTAAACGGGGCATAAAGTTGGCGCATCAGCTCCTTGGCTCGGTCACCTTCGGTGCCGATAACCACCCGGTCCGGCTTCATAAAATCATCAATGGCCGCCCCCTCTTTCAAGAATTCCGGGTTACTGACCACATCAAAATTGATTGTCACGTTCCGCTGATCCAGCTCTTTCTGAATTGCAGTTCTAACCAGGTCTGCCGTTCCAACCGGCACGGTCGATTTATCGACAATGATCGCATAGTCAGTGATCAACTGGCCAATCTCCCTTGCGACTGCCAGAACATACTGGAGATCGGCGGAACCATCTTCACCCGGTGGGGTACCAACAGCAATAAAGAAGATGTTTGAAGTTTGCGCCGCTTCCGTCAGACTGGTGGTGAAGTGGAGTCTATCTTCTGCAAAATTACGTTGCACCAACACCTCCAGTCCCGGCTCATAGATCGGTAGTTTACCACCCTTCAGTCCTTCAATCTTAGTTTGATCAACATCAACACAGTTGACTCGATTACCCATTTCAGCAAAACAGGCACCACTGACCAAGCCTACATATCCAGTCCCGATAATCGTCAAATTCATTCTCTATCTCCCAGCACATCATCATATTATAAAAGAAAAAAAGGCAGAAAAAGGTGACTTGCCCCTCTCTGCCATTCGACCTGTGAAATTGACCCGGACAATAACCTGGCTACTCCTTTTTGGCGTCAGAAACGGTCAGTCGATCGATGATGTTTTCCAAGGTTATAGCACCAATACCATCGACGTTAACCACCTCATTGACCGTCTTGAATTGTGTATCTGTTCTATATTCGACAATTTTTTTTGCTTTTATTTCGCCGATTCCTTTGAGTTCGATCAGTTGTTCAACGGTTGCGGTATTGAGATTAACTTGTGACGCAGCAAAAACAGGTTGAAAAACAAACCCAAAAGCCAGAATCATCAAAGTATAAACCAACACCTTCTTCATGTTTTTCATAAACTTCCCCCTATAACGTTATTGCTCACAATGAGCACTATGGACTTATTGGAATGAATCTCCAGATAGGCCCCCTCCACAGGTCGTTAAGAAAACGTAAAGAAATACTAACACCGCGTTGAATCTTTTAAAAGATAAATGTCGTTTCTTTGCTGATTAATAGTCAAAACCATTGATCGCACCTGCTCCAAGAAGGTCTAAAGCGACTTTCTGAAGGGGAGTGGTGGTGAATAGTTACCTCTATATAAACTAACGAGGTAAAGCTTCACGAATGGCTGGATAAAAATCATGAATAAACTGTTCACCAATCGCAGTGGCTTCCCCCACCCCATCAGATGCCATGACAGACAGTCGGATAAAAGAAGAGTCCCGCCGGTTGCTAAGCATCGAATTTTTCACCATCGCCAACTTTAAAGCATATTCATTCGTCAGAATCTGATCACGATTTCAGGTTAAAAGTGATCCCCTCCTATCATTTTCAAGCAGCACGTAACAATTGTCGTGCAGCCTTCATCCCATGTAAAAACTTGACCTGTCGCCTGGCACTGCAGGCAGCCATTTTGTCTGATGAGCCCACTGTAACATCAAATAAATCCATGATACCGCAGGCACACTGAACAAAAAGAGCCGGATCATCCCCATACAACAACCAAAAAGTGCCTGTCTTATAATTGATTACAGCTATCAACTTCAAGCTTGTATCAACATGTAACTTTGCTATAATTATCACATTCTACAAGGAGTTCAAATGGTCAGAGAACAAGACATACAGTCCCTATCAGATCAAATAGCCCAGCTATTTCATGCTGAAAAAATCATTCTTTTTGGATCTCATGCTTATGGCCATCCGCGGCAGGACTCTGATGTTGACTTACTTGTTCTTCTCCCCTTCAGCGGTAATACTTTTCGTAAATCAATGGAGATACTTAACTTAATCGAACCAAAGTTCTCTGTTGACCTCATTGTAAGAAATCCAAAAGATGCTCAGCGTAGGCACCAACAGGGCGACCCTCTCATGCGAGAAGTCTTTGACCGGGGAAGGGTTTTATATGAACGATGTCATTAGGGAGTGGATGGAAAAAGCAGAGGGCGACTATCTCACTGCTAAACGCGAAGTTGCCGTACAACAACAACCCAATTATGATGCCGTTTGTTTTCACGCCCAGCAGTGTATTGAAAAACTATTTAAAGCCCTGCTCATATCGCATCGGATCATGCCCGGAAGAACCCATAATTTAATCTACCTAAGTCAACAATTAGAAGAGATCTTGCCGGACTGGACGACAAACATAAAAGACCTACAAAGACTGACACACGCCTCAGTAGCTTTTAGATACCCTGGAGAAACCGCTGAAAACATTGATGCAGAGGAGGCGATGGTTATTGCAACCCGGTTACGGGAATCATTACTCTCCTTGCTGTAAAATAAGTAACTGTACCCATACATTTTCCATTGATTCAGGATTCACAACCGAAAAGTGCCTGTCTTATAATTTTAGGTTTCCAACTGCTGTTCACAGTTTGCTGTTCAACTTTCAAGACTTATGCTATCATGATCATCAAGCACAGATAATAACCGTTCACAATTGTGAGTTACCAATGAATATTGACATACAAGAAATGACAACGATTGAAAAACTCAGAACCATGGAATTACTTTGGGATGATATATGTCACAATACAACTGATATTGCATCTCCGGCGTGGCACGGTGATATTCTCAAAAAAAGAGAGGCTCAACTACTGCAAGGACAGGAAAAATTTCAAGATTGGTCAAAAACTAAAAAAGATATCTGGAAATCTATTTCGTGATAATCAAAATTTTACAATCGGCAAAGCAAGACTTGCTGGAAGGTTATGATTTTTACGAACGCCAGAAAAATGGAATTGGCAGCTACTTTCTGGAAACTCTATTTGCAGACATTGAATCCCTCAAACTATTTGCCGGTATACACAGTATTCACTTCGAAAGTTACCACAGGCTTCTGTCAAAGCGATTCCCATTTGCCATCTACTACAAAGTTGTAGATTATGAAGTCAGAATTTATGCGGTTGTTGATTGTCGTAAAAAGCCTGCCTGGATCAGAGAAAAACTTCGATGAAACTGATTTCAAGCTAAAAGTGATCCATTCCTATCATTTTCAAGCAACGCTTAACAGCTGTCGCGCCGCCTTCATTCCGTGCAAAAATTTCACCTGCCGCCTGGCACTGCAGGCAGCCATTTTGTCTGAAGAGCCCACTGTGACACCAAATAAATCCATGATCCCGCAAGCACACTGAACAAAAAGAGCCGGATCAATCCCCATACGACGTAAAATAGGCGGTACATTTTCATCAATAGCACCCGACTTATCAGGATGTACAGCACGTCCTACCCAATCAACCAATTCGATATAATCGTGCAGTGCAAACGGGATTGCTGTGCTTGTTTGAGCCAAAGGATCAAATTCCATCAATGCAGCAGCTGGCACTTCCAGGGCGTCTTTTCCACCAGCACCAGAACAAGCCGTCTCTGTTTCAGCAAGATCATCTTGATTCAATTGATTCAGTCGTTCATAAATCGATGTAAATTCTGATTCTTCAGGCAACTCAGCAATTTTCGCCCGTACCGGATTAAGATCAACGTAGGCCATTGCGGCAAGCAATGCTTTTTCATCCAACAGCGCCTGACACTTAAAGCGGCTTTCCCAAAAATGCCCCCTCACCTGATCTTCTTTATTGGCTTTGCGGGCAATATATTCATTCATGTTCTTCATAAACCACGACAAATCTGACAACCGTTCACGGTAAACAGCAGCAAGCTCTTCCACCATAAACAGTTCACTCTCATTCATTTCACTGCGCTGATCTGATAAATAACGGCTAACTAAAACCGGCCCCTTATACAACAGACTCCAGCGATTCATAACCTCTTCGGTAGATAAGGAGTAATTCCGTTCATCATCAACCCTTACAACAATATGATAGTGGTTACTCATCACCGCATAAGCGGCAACATCAATGGTAAAGATGGCAGCAAGCTGCTTGATACGTTGCGCAACCCAGTCGCGCCGATGTTCATAGCTTTGTTCGGTGGCTGAATCAACACCACACAGATATGCGCGGCGGACACAGCGTGAAACGCAGTGGTACCAAGGGGTGTCTTCAAGGGATAACTGGGTGTAGCGAGGCATGGCCATAGTGAAGTCCTTTTGTAGTGTTTGTATGAAAAATAGCGTAAGAAAAATTGGATGTCAACTGAAAAGTGCCTGTCTTATAATTTTAAATTATCAAAAATCTTGATGAGAATGGCCCTCTTGAGAAACACGCTCGTGAACTCGACCTCTACTACATCTCGGCACGTTACCCGGATGCGCTACCTTCAGGAGCTCCATTCGAAATCATAACGAAAGAACAGGCGTCCAAAGCACTTCACTCAGCCCGGGAAATCTATTCTATTATTCAAAAACGACTGGCCAGTCATGATGAAAATTCTTGAACGCAGTCGACCACTCACCAGTATTTTAGATTTCAGCACAACTGAATCGCCCCGGTTTTTCCGGAGACAGTTTTCGTTTGAGTCATGCAGCTTCGCTTGACTCCTCTAGCCGATAATAC